>NZ_JBSGBN010000050.1:0-64319 GCF_053601275.1 Streptomyces sp. NPDC004752
GCCATCGCCAAGGCACTGGCCAAAGCGCTCGGACTGAAGGCGCCCAAGGCACAGGGCGACAAGCCGACGCCGTTCAACAAGCTGCACGAGTTGGTACCGGACGTCAATGGTGACGGTATCGACGACCGCATCGGCCAGCGCCACAAGAAACCGCCCAAGAAGTTCAAGCCCAGCCCGCTTGGCCAAGTGCCCCTGGGGGCGAACCAGGCTCCGGAATCCGGCTCGGCTCCGGGTAAGGGTTCGGACAACGGCTCGGCGCCCGGTAAGGGCACCGGTTCGGGTTCGGGCAAGGGCACTGCTCCCGGTAAGGGCACCGGCTCGGCTCCGGGCAAGGGCTCGACTCCGGGTAAGGGTTCGGACAACGGCTCGGACCCCGGTAAGGGCGCCAGCTCGGCTCCCGGAAAGGGCTCGGGGAACGGCTCGGCTCCGGGCAAGGGCACCGGCACCGGCTCGACTCCGGGCAAGGGTTCGGGCACCGGCTCGACTCCGGGCAAGGGTTCGGGCACCGGCTCGGCGCCTGCTACGGGTTCCGGTTCGGGTTCGGGCACCGGCACCGGTTCGGCGCCTGCTACGGGTTCCGGCACCGGTTCGGCTCCCGCTCCGGCCACTCGGCCCGGCACGGGTGCGGCTCCCGGTACGGGCACCGGCACCGGTACGGCTCCGGGTAGGGGCGCCGCCACTGGTACGGCTCCCGGCGCGGGCAGCGGCTCGCTTCCGAGCAGGGGCCCAGCCACCGGCACGGCTCCCGCCACGGGCAGCGGTGCCTCGGCTCCCGGTACGCTTCCGAGCCGCCAGGCGGCCACCGGCGCGGCTGACGGCGGCTCTTCGGCCCCCACGCAGCCCGCGAACACGCCGAGCCCGATACGTGGCCTCGACCCGGCCATGGGGCTGCCTTCGGTCGGCAGCGCCATCAACCCGGCGCCGGCCCCGCAACCGGCCCCCGCCGCCTGGAGCAACATCCCCGGCAACACGCCCGGCACCGCCCCCAGCGGCACCGGGAGCAGCATCATCGGGAGCTCCGGCGCCTGGAGCAACATCCCCGGCAACATGCCCAACGTGGGAACCAGCTCTCCTGGCAGCAGCGGCATCGGCGGCGGCTACGGCACCGTCAATCCCGGTGCCTACGGCGGTGGCTTCGGCTCCGGCAACACCGGCAGCTCGGGTATCGGAGGCGGCAGCTCCGGCATCGGAGTCGGCAACGACGGAGGCGGCACCAGCACCGGCGGCAGCTTCGGCAGCCCCGGCGGCAGCCCCAGCGGCGGCTCCAGCATGGGCGGCTGCGGAGCCTGCTCCTAGGCCCCAGCGGCTAGTACTCCAGCAGTACTTTGACGTTTTCCCTGTTGAGGGGCGGTTTGGGGGAGTGCACTGGGCCGGTTGACGGCCCGTGTCCTCCTTCCCGGACCGCCCCTCGATCATGTGCAGCCGCCACTGATAGTGGCAACGGCGGGCGACGGCTTCTGCTGCCCCTTTTGCCGCGGCGTCGGCGGCCATGACGGCCAGGAACGCGTGCGCCGGTATGGCCAGAGTGATGTGCCACATCCAGCCGGTGTAGCGGCGGACTTCGTACTGGTCGAGCCCGCACTCGTTCTTCGCGGCCTGGAAGGCTTCCTCGATGGCCCAGCGCATCCCCGCGACACGGACCAGGTGCTCGACCGTGGTGCCGAGCGGCGCGCAGCCGGGGTAGCAGGCGATCTCCTCCGGCTTGCTGATACTGCGGCGGGCCAGTGCCCACCGCTGGTGGGTGGGCATGTCGCCGTCGAAGTCCTCGGCGGCCTCATAGTGCCGCCGGGGGCGGCTTCTGGCACGGGCCCTGCAAAAGGCTCGGCCCGGTCACCGCGGGGGTGACCGGGCCGAGCCGGAGGCCGGAGCCTGGTGGCCTGGAGGCCGGAGCCTAGGGGCCTGTGGGCCAGGGCCTAGGAGCAGGAGCCGCAGCCGCCGACGCCGGAGCCGCCGGCGGGACCGCCGAAGCCGCCCCCGCCGCCGAAGCTGCCGGAACTGCCCGGGCTGCCACCGCCGGGGCTGCTTCCGATGCCGGAGCTGCTACTGCTACCGAAGGAACCACCGGTGTTGCCGGAGCCGAAGCCACCGCCATACGCACCGGGGTTGACGGTGCTGTAGCCGCCGCCGATGAGGCTGGGGCTGGTGTTGCCGGGGTTGATGCCGCCGTTGAGGAAGCCGGTGTCGCCAGGATTGCCGGGGGCACTCCAGGCACCGGATTTGGCGGCACCGGAGCCTCCAGGGGTACCGAAACTGCCAGCGGTACCACTGAAGTTCAGCGAGGCGGTGTTACCCGGACTGCTACCCGCGCTCCAGGCACCGGGGCTCGGGTTGGGTGCGCTGGAACCACCGGCCGCAGCCGAGTTGTTCGCAAAGGTCGGATCCAGCAGGCCCGACCCGACCGCAGGCTGCGGAGCAGCCGACGAACCACCCTGAGCCGCGCCGCCACCCTGAGCCGCGCCGCCACCCTGAGCTGCACCGCCGCCCTGAGTCGAGCCGCCGCCCTGAGCCGCGCCGCCACGCTGAGCCGCGCCGCCACCCTGAGCTGCACCCCCGCCCTGAGTCGCGCCGCCGGCACCCATGGCCAGCGCCGCCGCACGATCGAGCCCGTTAGGACTCGAACCTGCACCCGGAGCAGTGCCCGAGCCCGAATCCGAGCCCGGAGCCGGAGCAGGAGCCGGAGCCGGAGCAGGATCAAGAGCCGCACCCGGACCAGGAGCCGGAGCCGGAGCCGGACGACCGGAACCCGTGCTGGGCGCCGAACCCGAACCCGAGGCCGGAGCCGAACCCGCGCCCGAACTCGAGCTCGGAGTCGTGCCGGTGCCCTTGCCCGGAGTCGTACCTGAGCCCGAGGCCGGAGTCGTGCCGGTGCCCTTGCCCGGAGCCGAGCCGTTCCCCGAGCCCTTTCCGGGAGCCGAGCCGTTCCCCGAGCCCTTTCCGGGAGCCGAGCTGGTGCCCTTACCGGGGGCCGAGCCGGAGTCCGAACCCTTGCCCGGAGTCGAGCCCTTGCCCGCACCCGAACCGGTGCCCGTGCCCGTGCCCGGAGTCGTACCTGAGCCCGAGGCCGGAGTCGTGCCGGTGCCCTTGCCCGGAGTCGTACCCGAACCCGAGCTCGGAGTCGTACCCGGGCCCTTGCCCGGAGTGGGGTCGGTGCCCTTACCCGGAGCGTTGCCCGAGCCCGGAACGTTGCCGGGGTTCGGGTGGCCGCTGCCGGGGGAGGGCTCGGGGGCCCTGCCCGGCACCGGACCGCTGACCGGGCCGTTGGCCGGGCCCTTGTTCGGGACCTTGCCCCCAGTTATGGGTTCCGCCTGCTTCAGCTTCTTGAACGGCGTCAGCTCTGCGCCACGATCCGGCGGTGTCTTCAGCCCGAGCTGCTTGGCCAGCGCCCTGCCGATGGGACCGGCCATCAACGCCCCGCCATCGGGGTTCGGGTGGAACGGCTCCTGCGAGCTCCACTTATCGCTGTCGCCGGTGACCATCACGCCCAGGTCGGTGACTGCCGGCTTGTCGGTGTAGACCTCGCGGCCGGCCATCGTCTTGGAGACATCGGCCGACTCGACGCCGCAATCACACACCTCGGCCGCCTTGGCGATCGCGGCGTTGAGCTTCTTGCCGAAGTCCCGGAGGCGCTCCATCTCGTCCTTGTTGAACCCGCTGTAGAACGGCGGCTTCACGTTCGGATCGATGGCCATCGGGTAGTTCGGCGCCACCAGCTTCGCATGCGGGGCCCGCTCCTTCAGCGCCTGATAGACGCGCAACAGGCGTGCGGTGACCGTCGGAGCGGCCTCGCCCGACTTGGCGCTCTCCGTCGCCTGCCTCTGGTACTCCTCAGGGCTCAACTTCGAGTTGAGGTCCTTCTCGAGTTCCTTGAGCAGATTGTCGAAGGCGTTGCCGGAGACCGAGGTGACGGCATCGGTCAGTACCTGGGCGAATTGGGCATCGTTGCCACCCAGGCCGACGATGATGGCATCCGCGTCGGGCCTTACCAGGCTCAGCTGCGAATTACCATTGATGATCAGCCTCTTCGCACCGCCGGACTTCGGGTTCTTGTTCGCCTGGACGGCCCCGAGCTGAGGCTTGAAGACATCCTTCGTGGTGGCGCCGGACGACGCAGTCATGGAGACGTCCAGCTCCACGCCCGGATTGGCCTCCTGGACCCGCTGCGCCGCCTGCGCACCCGCCGCGTAGGGCGACCGGTGCCGGGGATCCTTGGGATCGAAGTAGGTGTCGGTCATCCCCTCGCCCGAGGAGTAGGAGTCACCGACGATGTCCACCTTGTAGACACCGCGTGGCCCATCCGCAGCGGCCGGAACCGAGCTGAGGCTGACCAGACCCGTCGCCACTATGACTCCGGATGAAACCACCGCAAGCGCCCGACTGATCTTGAATGTCAAGAGGGCACCTTCCTCCTCGAATATGTGATGAGGACCCGGACGGATCCACGCGCGTAGTCTCAACTACCAAGCAGCCGCGCACAGTAGCTGTGCACCACACAATCGACGAGCGGTGAGTGAATTCTCGGGTTAACAGCGGATGACGGTGGGCACTCGGTATGCCTGCAAGAACTTTTTGTCCCGGCAGGGGTGTTTGGTGGTGTGTCAGGGGCTGAATTGGTTCGAGATCAATGGCAACCCGTAGGCGTCTCGGACCGCTCACGCCGACCGTCAGGTCGTTGTCGCGCGGGGCGTGCCCCAACCGTGCCCTTCGAGACGGTCGGCAACGGTAAGGACCGGAGCGGGGAAAGATTCCGAAAGGCCCCCAATGGGGCAGGTATGCACAGGTCGGACATCATGCGAATGCATTCCGCAGCATAGATTCCCAAGCCCGGAGCGCGAGTTCATTTCCGTCGCCCGCTCCATGAAAAAAGCCCTGGTCGGAGAACCGGGCATTTCAAGCAGGTCACCGCAGGATACGGCTCCTGCCGTGGACTCGGCTCCGGCCGCCGCAATTGGGGCGCAGACTATCAAAGTAGACATTGCCGGTGATTCGTATTCCTCGGGTGAGGGGATGACCGGCACCTACTTCGATGCCGCGAATCCCCGGCACCGGTCGCCCTACGCGGCCGGAGCGCAGGCGATACAGCAGGTCCAGGACGCCAATCCCAAGGTGAACGTGGACGGCGTGGACCTGGGCGGCGGCAAGGCAAGGGCAAGATCTTCCTGCCGCCCAAGCCCGAGAAGTCGGACGGGCTGCTCGCCAACAATCCGCAGCGGGACCAAGTCCGGTCCCACGCGGATGCCGTGATCGTCGGTTTCGGCGGCAACGACGCCCAGTTCGCCCAGGTACTGACCGATGCCGTGCTCTCGGGTACCGGCAAGGCGTTCGAGAAGGTCCTCAAAGATCTCCAGCCGATGCTCAACTCGCAATCGACCCGAACGTCAAGGCACCCTTCTACAGCGGCTTCAGCAAGTACGAACTGCAGCGCATCCAGCAGTTCGGGAAGCAGCTCAACGCCGCGATCGCCAAGGCGGTAGAGGTGTGCGGTTGCGCTGAACTGGCCGATGCCTCCAAGTCGATGGCCGGCCGCGAGGTGTACACGAAGGATCCGGCACTCACCGACCTGGGCGTGATGTTCAGCGGCGACAGTGACAAGTGGAGCTCGCAGGAGCCGTTCCACCCGAACACCCGGGGTGGCGCGTTGATGTCCGACGCCATCGCCAAGGGAGCGCCCCGGGCAACCCCGGCGACACCAGCTACCTCAACAACCCCGGCACCGGCGGGGGCTCCGGCGGTATCGGCGGCGGCTACGGCACCGTCAATCCGGGCGCCTATGGCGGTGGCTTCGGCTCCGGCAGCGCCAGCAGCTCGGGCATCGGAGGCAGCTCCGGCGGCGCCGGTTACGGCTCCTGCACCTGCTCGTGGGCCCCAGCGGCCGTCGGCTCGGCAACCGGGGCCGTCGCCGCACAACTGAACGCGATGACCGGCACGTGCCCAAGTCCCTGAAGGATGGCGTGCGCCGCGTCCGCGTCCGCCACGACCGTCTCGTGCTCGGGCTTGGAACCGGAGGTCTCATCGACCGCAGCGAGCGTCCTTGAAGGTGAGAACCGTGCGTGTGCTCTCGGCTCCGTGCACCGTGCGGACCCTGAGTTCCTGGTCTGCCTTCTCCAGTGAGCCGTCGGGCCGGTCGTAGTACGTATCCCCGTAGACCTCTACCCGGGCCGTTGCACGCTCATCGAGCCGCCGCACGACCTCCTCGGGTGCGTGAACGCGAGCCTTCAACTCTGCCTCGATCACGAAGATCACGAACTGTTCCCTTCGCCTTCAGACCGTGCGCTCGGTGCTGGTGCGCCAGGAGCCTGCGCGGCGTGGTCGGCGCCGTGTCCGTCGGCATCGCGCGCGGTCGGGACGGCGCCCATGTCCTCGACGTTGGGGTCCATGCCTGCCCCGACTGCGCCCCGAAGCACAACCAAGGAGGTATCCCGTGAAGATCTGTCGCCGGTGCGACCAGCCCATCACCGGCCCGGCCGACGAGGTGTCGCCGCTGCGCTCGACGGGCGTCTGCCAGACCGTGTACACGCACCCGGGCGGCACGTGCCCGAGGCCCCGCAGCAGACCGCACCGGTACAGCGCACCCCATAGCCCCCGCCCGCCCCCGCACCCCGTGATCCTCGGGGGTGGGCGGAACCAGGCCCCGGCCGGACGGCATGGCCGACGCCAAGGTGCGCGGCACCGGATGCCTCTGGTGCACCACAATGCTGAACCCCGACGTCGTTGACTTCGGTGTGCAGTTCGACCCGGTCAGCGAGTCTTCATCCGTCTCCGGGATGACAGCCTGTCGAATGTCACCGGGCCGGGTGCAGCAAGTGCGGGGCATGAGCGTTGACAGCTTCCAGAAGTTCCTTCTTCGACGGATTCACCATGGCCCGCCCCGCCACGGTCACCGTAGGCACGGTCTCGTTCCCGTCTGCGACCGAGCGGACGAACGCCGCAGCATCCGGGTCTCTCCAGATGTTCACGGTGGTGTACCGCAGTCGGGTAAAGCGCAGACGCAGCAGCAACTTCATGCAGTACGTGCACATAGGGCGCCAGTAGACGACCACACCGTCATGTTTCTGGGTCACGGATTCCCCTAGTTTCCTTGGGAGTTGGACCGAGCCTGGAGAGGCGTTCGTCGGTGTCGGGGGCTGATCGAAATGGGCGTGCTGAACGGTCGACAGGCGGTGGGCAACGACGGGAACGGTGGAGGCCGTGTTCCCTGTACAGGGGCGGTGAGTGCGTCCGGGTCAGTCGCCGTGGTGGAGGCGAAGCGGATCGATCAGCTGGATGGTGGGGTCGTTTTCCGCGAGGTGGTGCAGTTCGTCGGTGAAGCCGGCGCCGCTGTAGCACTGCAGCCGGGTGGCGTCGGTGGCGTTGCCGCGTGAGGTGAGCAGAGCACGGATGTGCTGGAGACGTTCGAGGTGCGCCCTACCCATGATGTCGTTCCACTTGGCTTCGCCGATGGCGAGCAGTGTCTCGCGGTTGCTGTCGGTGTCGCCGCGGACCGCGACGTCGACTTCGTGGCTGGTCTTGGCGGCGGGATCGTTGACGGTGCCGCTGGCGACCCGTGTGACCTGCCCGCCGTGGGTTTCGGGGGCCGCGTGCCAGCGGGCCCATTCGCGGCAGACCTGTTCGAAGTGCGGGCCGGCGACCTTGCTGCGGAAGGTGGACTGGGCGCGGCGCCAGACGGCGGGGGCGCGTCCGGGGCGCTCCAGATCGCCCCAGGCGGGGCGCATGACCGCGTGGTAGAAGGCGATGAGGGGTTCGGCGATGCGGTAGGCGGAGCGGTTGCGGCGGAAGGCGTCGGCTTCGTGGGTGATCATGCCGACGTCCTGGAGGACGCTGAGCGGGTGGGCGAGGTCGGTGGACTTGCGACCGAGGTAGTCGGCGATGCCGCCGCGTGCGGCGTTTCCAGCGGCGATGGCGGCCAGAACGGAGTGGTAGAGCGCGGTGTCGTGGAGTTCGGGTTCCTCTGCGAGAAGGTAGCGGGCCTCGCGGAAGAGCGGACGGGCGGGGTTGAGGACGGCGCGGGTGACCCAGGCGTCGAAGTCGTCGGGCCCGGCGGGGGTGTCGCCCTGGGTGAACTCGCGGCGGTAGGCGGGGGTGCCGCCGACGATGGCGTGGGTGAGAAGTGCGGTGCGCGGGTCGTTGATCTCCCAGAACTCGGCGGCGAGGCGGAAGTCCAGGGTGGGCACGACGAGTTCGAGGCCGGCGCGACCGCGCAGCGGGGCGTTGCCGGCGAGGAGTCCGCCCATGAAGGACAGGGCGGAGCCGCACAGCAGGAGTCGTACGGGGGTGTTGGTGTGCTGGGCGGCGGGGTCGAGGGCGCGCTGGATGATTGAGGGGAGGGCAGGGGATGCCTTGGCGAGGAAGGGGAACTCGTCGATGACCGCGACGACGGGGCTGCCTTGGTCGGCGATGCGCATGAGCTCGGTGACGGCTTCGTCCCAGTGGGTGAAGCGGAACGGGGTGGGCTGGTCGCGGTGGCGTGCGAGGGCTTCGCCGAACTGGCGCAGGGCGTCGGACTCGGTGGTCTCGGTGGCGGTGAACATGAAGCCGCCGCTCGCGCGCGTGAGGGCGTCGAGCAGGAAGGTCTTGCCCTGGCGGCGGCGGCCGGAGACCACGCCGAGCGTGGCGCGGGGCCCGGGCAGCGTGGCGAAGCGGGTCAGCTCGGCCCACTCGAAGTCGCGGTCGAAGATCTCGGCGGGTTTGTCCACGGTGCACCTCTGAACGATAGACGCGCTTATTATATCTGGACTTATTCAAGCGTGGCGCGCGGCATCGGCGGCCTGGTGCGGGACGGTTCGGGCGCCGCCTGCGGCGTATGGGTGCGGGTCGCAGGGCGGGGGCTGACGGCGGAATGCGACGGCCCGTGCACCCTGGCGTCAGGATGCCTGTGCCGGGATGCTGTCGCCCGCGCCCTGCACGCCGTCGAACGGCCGGACGCGGCCGAGGCCGTGGCCCTCGGCGTACTCGACGGCCTGGACGCCTGCGCAGGCGAATACGACGGCGACGAGGTGCTGTGCTACGCCGGTGAGGACTTCGCCGAGACCTACGGCTACAAGATCCCCGAGTGTGATGTGGTACCCCGACAGGATTCGTATCCGCACGCCCGTCGGCAGCCGCCGTGCCGCCATCCGATCGGCCGTGCTGTCGCCGCGCCGCAGGCTGGTGAGCCGCTCAGGGTCGTGTGGAGTGTCTGTTGCGCCCGTTGTCCCCGGTCATCGTGTCGATTCGGAGCGCAGCGTGATGGCGGACTTGATCGTTGTCACATTGGGTTCTCCAGCACCTCTCGTTCATCTTGGTTCCGTTCGGCCTTCGCTCGGCTGTGTTCACAGGACCTCCACAGCGGAAGACTCTCGGGTGCGCCGACACCAAGGGGACCTTTTTCGGTCAGCGGCGCAAAAAACGCTTAGGGGAGGGGGGTGGTCCCCATGGTCAGCCCACGCTTTTTGTATGTGCCGATCGAGGACCTTGGCATGGCCCTGCCTACGGGCCCGGAGGGACAACGAAGACCGGAGACAGGACGTATAGCGGTCGGGTGGCGGCTGGTCAGCGCCAACAACCGTGAACTCGGGCGTTGTGTCGGCGCGTTCGGGAGCCTTGCCGCAGGTCAGGCCACCGTTGCCCGGCTTCGGGAGCGGGTGGCGGACGTACGGGCGCTGCTCGTCATGGCCGACGTACCGGGCTCCTGGACCTGGCGGGTCGAGCTCGACGGGCAGGACATCGCCATGGCCGGGCGGTCGTATCAGCGGCATCGGGAGTGCCAGTACAACGTGAACCTGTTCCTGGCCACGGTGCCGGTGGCCCAGCTGGGCGAGGGGCTGGTCAGCCGGCCGCGGCTGCGCGGGCTGCATCTGCCCGGTCCGGCGCGGCCGGCCCGGCCGGCCCGGTCGGAGACCGAGGGCGGGGAGCCTTCCCTGTCCCCGGCGTCCCCGGCAGGATTGCGGGCCGGGGCGGGTGCGTCGTGAGCGCTGTCGTCTCCGGGCCCGGGCAGCCGGGGCCGGGGGGCCCGGAGCTCCTGGACACGCCGCGTGATCTGCGGGCCAAAAACGAACTGGTGGACCGTCTCTTCCGGGGCGCGGCACGCGGCAGCGGTGCCGTGGTGCTGGTGATCATGCTGCTGGTCGGCATCTTCCTCGGCTATCGCGCGGCGGAGGCGCTCCGTGTGGCCAAGTGGTCCTTCCTGACCACGTCGGCCTGGGAGCCGGACTCCCACCACTTCGGCATCGCCGCCGTACTCACCGGCACCGTGCTCATCGGCCTCGTGGCGATCGCCTTCGCCGTGCCGCTGGCGCTGGGCACCGCCCTGTACATCTCGGAGTACGCACCGCGGCGGCTGAAGCGGACACTCGTCAGCCTCGTGGACCTGATGGCCGCGGTGCCGAGCGTGGTGTACGGGCTGTGGGGGGCCTTCTTCCTGCAAGGGCAGGTGGTCGGGCTGTCCCGGTGGATCACCACGTACTTCGGCTGGATCCCGATCTTCAAGGTCGACGGGGCCGACCCGAGCGACCCGCTGGCCACGACGACGGTCTACACCTCGTCCACCTTCATCGCAGGGATGGTCGTCGCCCTCATGGTGACGCCGATCGCCTGCTCGGTCATGCGGGAGGCGTTCTCCCAGGCGCCCGTCGGCGAGCGGGAGGGAGCGCTCGCGCTCGGCGGGACCAAGTGGGGCATGATCCGTACGGTCGTGCTGCCCTTCGGCCTGGGCGGGGTGATCGGCGGGACCATGCTGGGGCTCGGCCGGGCCCTGGGCGAGACCATCGCCGTGTACATGATCATCTCGCCGGTCTTCGCCGTCCAGCCGCACATCCTGCAGAACGGCGCCAACTCCGTCTCGGCGCTGATCGCCCTGCGCTACGGCTCCGCGAGCGACTTCGGCATGTCGGCCCTCATGGCCGCCGGCCTCGCCCTCTTCCTCATGACCCTCGTCATCAACTTCATCGCCTCCTCGATCGTGGCGCGCAGCCGCTCGGGCGTCGGGGCGGAGGCCTGACATGAGCGACCTCCTCAACAGTGACCTCGTCAAGAGCGACCTCCCCAACAGCGATCTCGTCGACAGCGATCTCCTCGACAAGGAACAGATGCGAGGGGGCAGCCGGTCCGACGGCGGACCCGAGGTCCGCCGCAACACCTCCGCCGTCCACGCCACCGAACTGCTCGCGCTGGCCGGTGCCGCGGTGGGGTCCGTCGCCCTGACGCTCCTGCTGTTCGTCAGAGTCGCCCCGTTCACCTCGGTGCTGGGCTTCATGGCCGTCACCTATGTGCTCTTCATCGCCCTCTACGCGGTGCTGGTCTCCTTCGACGAGAACGGCGCCGCCGTACGGGACCGGGTGGCCGCGGTCCTGTGGCACAGCCTCGCCGTGCTGCTCCTCGTCGCCCTGGTCTTCGTGATCGGCTTCACCCTGTGGCGCGGCCACCGGTCGCTGGTCCACCTCAACTTCTTCACCCAGGACATGTCGAGCACCGGCCCGCTGCAACCGCTCACCGAGGGCGGCGTGGTGCACGCGATCGTCGGCACGCTGGAGCAGATCGCCATCTCCCTGGCCATCACCATTCCGCTCGGGCTCGCCTGTGCGGTGTTCCTCAACGAGGTGCCGGGACGCTACGCGCGTTTCGTACGGACCATCGTCGAGGCGATGACCGCGCTGCCGTCGATCGTGGCCGGCCTGTTCATCTACGCCACGGTCATCCTCATCCTCGGTATCGACAAGTCCGGCTTCGCCGCCGCGCTGGCGCTCAGCGTGATGATGCTGCCCATCATCATCCGCGCCGCCGACGTGGTCATCCGGCTGGTGCCGGGTTCGCTGCGCGAGGCGTCGTACGCGCTGGGCGCGAGCCAGTGGCGCACCGTGTGGACCGTGGTGCTGCCCACCGCGCGCTCCGGCCTCACCACCGCGGTGATCCTGGGTACCGCCCGCGGGATCGGTGAGACCTCGCCGGTGCTGCTCACCTCCGGGGTCAACGCCGGACTCAACGCCGACCCGCTCCGCGACCCGCAGATCTCACTGCCGCTCGCCACCTTCGACCTGGTGCGTTCGCCCCAACCCGCCTATATCGCCCGGGGGTTCGGTTCCGCCGCCCTGCTGATGGCCCTCGTCCTGCTGTTGTTCCTGCTGGCCCGGGTGATCGGCGGACGCGGTCCCGGCGACCTGTCCCGGGGCCAGTTGCACCGCAGGGTGCTGGCCTCACGCCGCGACGTCGAGCGCATGGCAGCCCATCGCGCCGCCCCACCGGCCACCGCCTCACCGGCCGCCACTCCACCGGCCGCCGCTCCGCCCCCCACCGAACACCGCTGACCAGGACCACGAGCCAAGGCATCACGAGCCAGCGCATCACGACCCAGCGCACCACAACCCAGCGCACCACGACCAAGGAGCCAGGAGCCAACCCGCCATGTCCGGATCACGCCCGGCAGCCCCCGCGCCCGCCCGAGCCAGGACCGCCAGGACCGCCCGAGCCAGGACCGCCAGGACCGTCCGAGTCAGGACCCTGACCGCCCTTGTGATCGCCTTCCTCTACTGCACCCTCGCGCCCGCCGCTGCCGAGACCTATGTCCCGATCTCCGGCGCCGGCTCCACCTGGAGCCAGAACGCCCTGGACCAGTGGCGGGCCAACGTCAAGCAGTACGGCATGACGGTGAACTACAACGGCACCGGCTCCTCCGACGGCCGCAACCAGTTCCGCAACGGCACCGTCGACTATGCGGTGTCCGAGATCCCGTACGGCATCAAGGACTCGGGGGTGGTCGACCCGCCGCCGTCCCGCAAGTACGCGTACATGCCCATCGTGGCCGGTGGTACGTCCTTCATGTACAACCTCACGATCGCGGGCCGTCGGGTGACCAACCTCCGGCTGTCCGGAGATGTCATCGCCAAGATCTTCACCGGTGCCATCAAGACCTGGAACGACCCGGCGATCAAGGCCGACAACCCGGCCCTCGCCGCGGCGCTGCCCGCCCGCCGGGTGGTGCCGGTGGTGCGCTCGGACGGCTCGGGTACGACCGCGCAGTTCACCACCTGGATGAGCAAGCGGTACGGCTCCGTGTGGGACGCCTACTGCCGCCAGGCCGGACGCAGCACGCCCTGCGGGGTCACCTCCAACTACCCGCTCGTACCGGGCAGCGGCTTCGTCGCGCAGTCGGGTTCGAACGGCGTCTCCGGCTATGTCGCCCAGGCCGGCAACGTCGGCACGATCACCTACGTCGAGTACTCGTACGCCAAGTACACCACCGGCTTCCCGGTGGCCAAGGTGCTCAACTCGGCCGGGTACTACGTGGAGCCCACCGCCAGAAACGTCGCCGTGTCCCTGCTCAAGGCGCGGATCAACGAGAACAGTTCCTCGGCGGGCTATCTCACGCAGATCCTCGACGACGTCTACACAGACCCGGACGCGCGGGCCTATCCGCTGTCGAGCTACAGCTACATGATCCTGCCGACCAAACTGGAGTCGAACTTCAACACCCAGAAGGGCAAGACGCTCGGCGCCTTCGCGTACTACTTCCTCTGCCAGGGACAGCAGCACGTGGACGACCTCGGCTACTCCCCGCTGCCGATCAACCTCGTGCAGGCCGGCCTCAACCAGGTCCGCAAGATCCCCGGGGTCAACGTCGAGTCGATCAACATCAAGAACTGTCACAACCCCACTTTCTCCGGTGACGGCAGCAACACCCTCGCCAAGAGCGCCCCTTACCCGTCCGCCTGCGACAAGAAGGGCGCGACGCAGTGCTCGACCGGCACGGGCGGTGCCAAGACCCCGACCGTCGTGGGCGGCGGCTCCGGTGGCTCCGGTGGCACGGGCGGTTCGGGGGCGGGCGGTTCGGGTGCGGGCGGGACCGGCGGGTCAGGGGGTGCCGGTGCGTCCGGCGGCGCGGGCGGTTCGACCGGCGGCGGCTCCGGTGGGGGGTCCTCCTCCGGCGGGAGTTCGAGCGGCGGATCGACCACCGGTGGCGGTGGCGGCAACAGCGCGAGCCCGTCGATCGACCCGGACACCGGCCAGGCGATCGGCACGGACGGCGGCTCGACGGCGGACGGCGCCGGTGGCGCGTACGCCGTGCCCGTCTCGACGTCCAAGAGCATCGGCAGCGGCATGCAACGCGCGTTGATGGCGCTGGCGGGCGTGCTGCTGCTGGCTCTCACCGTCGGGCCGCCCCTGATCAACTCCCGGCTCCGTGCGAAGCGGGGCCGCTCATGAGCGCCGTGCGCAGATCGCTCGCCGGCCTGCTCGGCGTCCTCGCTCTCGTCCTCGCGGTGACCGGCGCCGCCGCCCCGGTCACCCCTGCAGCGGGATCCGCGGTCACCGTCTCCGGGCACGGCGCCTACGCGCACCTGAAGGTGACGGTCAGTCAGACCACCCATCTGGTCAACCAGGTGGTCAAGATCTCCTGGAAGGGCGCCGCCCCCACCGTCTCGGACACCGACTACGCCGCCGACTACCTCCAGATCATGCAGTGCTGGGGGGACAGCAAGAGTGGCCCCGACCCCGAGCAGTGCCAGTTCGGCGGCTCCTCCGCGCTCGGCGCCGGCGCGGGCAGCCAGGGCGCCGGCGCGTACACCAACACCCGCCAGCTCACCTACGGCGGCCTGAAGGACCCGGCGCAGCAGCTCCCGCCGCCGACGCCGACCGGCATCTCGTACATGCCCTTCCACTCGGCGACCGGTGATGTCATCAAGACGGGCAACTGGAACGAGTTCTACGACTCCAACAGCACCAACGAAGTCCCCTACGCCCGCACCGGTTCCGACGGCACCGGCGAGGTGTACTTCGAGATCCAGACGTCCCAGGAGGCGCCGGGCCTCGGCTGCGGCGCGGTGCCGGCCGGGGCGAAGAACCCGGCGACCGGGCGCAAGTGCTGGCTGGTCGTCGTGCCGCGCGGTGACAAAGAGGTGGACGGCGGCCCGTACCGGTCCCAGCCGAACGGGCTGCTGCAGTCCTCGCCGCTCAGCGCCACCAACTGGCAGCAGCGCATCGTCGTACCGCTGTCGTTGGAGCCGATCGGCAACTTCTGCCCGATCGGCGCCGACGAGCGCAGCACCCTGGGCGACGAACCGGTCGCCGAGGCGATCCTGCGCTGGCAGCCCGCCCTGTGCCAGACCGGGGACAAGGCCATCTACGGCTACGCCCAGGTGACCGACGACACCGCCCGCGCCAAGCTGGTCTCCGGCAAACCCGGCATGGTCTTCCTCAACCGCCCGGCCACCGCCGACCAGGTGCCCGCGGACCAGCACCCCGTCTACGCACCCGTGACCCTCTCGGGGCTGACCCTCGGCTTCTTCGTCGAGAGCCGGGCCGGTTTCAACGCCCCCGCCGCCGTCAAGGCACGCGACGGCACCCGGCTCTCCTCGCTGAACCTCACCCCGAGGCTGGTCGCCAAGCTGCTCACCGAGTCGTACCAGGACGGCAGCTCCCGGTTCGCGCCCAGCACCCAGAACAACCCGTTCAACCTGGCCCGCGACCCCGAGTTCCGCAAGTACAACCCCGACTACGCGGACCTGGACTTCGGCGGCAACCTCGGCGACGCCCTGGTGCCCGAGGCGCTGTCCGACGCGGCCTGGCAGCTGTGGAACTGGGTCGGCCAGGACCCGGCCGCCCGCGCGTTCCTCGACGGGACCGCCGACAACGAGGGGCGCTACGGTGACGCCTCCTTCTCGGGGATGACGGTCAACCCGGCCTACAAGGGCATCAAGCTGCCCATCAGCGACTTCCCCAAGAGCGACCCGTTCTGCCAGCAGTTCCAGGACCATCCGGACAACCCGCTGTGCGTGCAGGACAAGCACCCGTACGCCACCGACCTGCACGCCGCCGCCCGCGCGGTCGCCCGCGGCGACACGCTGGCCCGTACCACCTGGGACAACACCGCCATCCCGCCCGCCTACAAGAAGAACCCCCCGCAGCCGGCGGGCCAGCGAGCCGTGCTCGCCGTGACCGACACGGCGACGGCGAGCCGGTACGGGCTGGTGACGGCGAAGCTGCAGAACGCAGCGGGGCGGTTCGTGGCTCCGGTCACGAAAACGCTGCTGGCCGGTGAGGCGGCGATGAAACCCAGCGGTGTTCCGGGCGTGCTGCGGACCGACCCGAGGTCGACGTCCGCGGGTGCCTATCCGCTGACCCTGCTCAGCTATGCCGCGACCGTGCCGGAGAAACTGACCGAGAAGGAAGGGCGGGACTTCGCCGCGCTGCTGAAGTTCGCGGTGGGGAGCGGGCAGCGGCCGGGGGTGTCCGCGGGGACTCTTCCGGACGGATATGCGCCGCTGCCGCACGACCTTCGTCGGCAGACCGTCGCGGCGGCCGATGCCATCGCGTCCAGGGCGGGGTCCGGTTCCGGCGGCTCTGACTCCGGTGACCCGAAGGGTGACGCGAACGGTGGCGCCGGCGGGGGTTCGGGCGGCGGGTCGGGCGGCTCCGGGTCGTCGGGCGGCGGTACGTCGGGCGGCGGTGCCGGCGCCGGAGGGACGGCCGCGGGCGGCGCCGGGGGCACGGCCTCGTCCGCCTCGTCTCCCTCGTCCTCCCCGTCGGCGTCCGCCCAGCCGTCCGGATCGCCGTCCGCCACGGCCCCCACCGCGAACGGCAGCCCCGCCCTGCTCACCCCGCCCTGGGTGCTCGGCGCCGTGCGCTACACCCTCCTGATCGCCCTCGTCGTCGGCCTCGCCGCGACCGTCGGCGGCCCCCTTCTGCCGAGGGTGGCACCGCAGCTGGCGGCCGGTATCGCGGCCTGGCGGGCGAAGGCCCTGGCAGCACGCGACCGAGGGAGGTGATGCCCGCACCCGAACGATCGACAGGTCCGCGCCAACGAACTGTCTGACACAGGGCGCCGGGCATCACCCGGCGCAAGCCTATCCGAGGGGTTAACCCACGTGAACAGAAGCAAGATAGCGATCGCCGCCATCGGACTCGCCGGCCTTCTCACCGGCACCGTCAGCGCCGGTATGGCCGCCGCCGACCCGTCCGGCACCCCGACCTACCGTCCGCTGGCCGGTGTGGGCTCCGACACCACGCAGGGCGTGATGAACGGCCTCGCCAACGTCATCACCGTCAACGGCCAGAAGGTCCTCGGTTCGTACGACGCCGTCGGCTCGGCGAACATCACCACCAAGGACCCCGCCACCACGCCGGGCTGCACCATGACCCGGCCGAACGGCTCGGGTGCCGGCCGTACCGCCCTGCAGAACTCGCTGGCGGCGAACAACGGCTGCCTGGACTTCTCCCGGTCCTCCAGCCTGAACCTGGCGGCGTCGAACCCGGGCCTGACCTACGTCCCGTTCGCCGTGGACGCGGTCAGCTACGCGATCACCCCGTCCAGCCAGGTCCCGCGCAAGCTCGCCCTGAGCGACCTCAAGGCGATCTACCACTGCGACCCCAACTACGTGGGGACCGGGCCCAACTACGACCTCACCGTCTACCTGCCGCAGGCGGGCTCCGGGACGCGCTCCTTCTGGGAGTCGACCATGGGCATCACCGACGCCGACGTGGTCGCGGGTGTCTACCCCTGCATCAAGGACACCAAGAACGGCTCGCCGGTCGAGGAGCACGACGGCCGCGTTCTCGACGACAAGTCGATCACGCCGTTCTCCATCGCGCAGTACGACGCGCAGAGTTCGCAGACCATCGCGGACGTCCGGGGCCGGGCCATCCTCGGCACCATCGACAACGTGGCGCCGAACACGCTCAACAGCAGCTTCGGCGTGAAGCGTGACGTCTACAACGTGATCCCGACCTCCAAGATCGGCACGGCGCCCTGGAGCAACGTGTTCGTCGGGTCCAACTCCCTCATCTGCCAGCAGTCCAACGTGATCAACACGTATGGCTTCGCGACCAACGCGAGCTGCGGCGACACCAGCAAGCAGACCCCGTGACCGGGTCGGTCACCCCCGAAGCACCCGCATCCTCCAAGAAGGAGAGCACAACCGTGTGGAAGCTCAGACTCTCCCGGGTCGCCGCGGGCGGTCTCGCGAGCCTGGTGGCCCTGCTGACGGTCGGCCTGGTGGCCCCGTCGGCGTCCGCCGCTGAGATCGGCACCGCGACCGTCACCCCGGCGACCGGCAGCGACACCTCCAGCATGAGCCTCACCACGTCGGGCGCCTGCCCGGCGAACGCCACCAACGTGATCGTGTCGGTGACCGGCTCCGGTTTCCCGTCCGGCGGCCAGAACGTCGTGGGCAACTCGCCGATCAGCTCGTACGGCACGGACACCGACGGTGGCCTCATCATCCCGCTGACGCAGACCATGCGGGACTACGCGAACACGGCCGGTTTCACCACCCTGACCGGCAAGTACACCTTCCTGGTCACCTGCCGTACGGCGTTCAACGGCACCAGCCTCGGTGACTTCCCGGCTTCGGTCTGGTTCACGTCCAACACGGCGTACCAGAACACCGACCCGGCGGTGAAGACGCCCACCACCACGTCCCTGGCGGTCTCCCCGGCGAGCCCCGCCACGGCCGGCACGAACGTCACGCTGACCGCGACCGTGGGCCCGGCCGGCGCCGCGGGCACCGTGCAGTTCCGGGACAAGGGCACCGCGCTGGGCGCCCCCGTCACCGTGAACAACGGTACGGCCACCTTCAGCACGACCACGCTGGCCGCGGGCTCGCACTCGCTGACCGCGGACTTCACGCCGACGAGCACCTCCTTCGACGTGTCCTCCTCCACCGCGGTCCCCTACACCGTCGACACGGCCCCGGCCCAGGCGACGACCACCGCGCTCGCCGTCTCCCCGGCCGGTACGTCGGCCCAGTACAGCCCGGTCGGCTTCACGGCCACCGTCACGCCGAACGGCGCCGCCGGTTCCGTGAAGTTCCAGGACACCGTGGGAGCCACCACGACCACCCTGGCCACCGTGCCGGTCTCGGGCGGGCAGGCGACGTACAACACCTCCGGCCTGGCCACCGGCGACCACTCCTTCTCCGCCACCTTCGTCCCGGCGGACACCACCGCGTACACCGGGTCGTCCTCGGCCCAGGTCGCGTACACGATCGGCGCGTTCGCCGGCGTCACCGCCTCGGAGAACATCACCACGACCGTCAACCCGGGTGCGCTGGTCATCAGCGTCGACGACCCGAACGTCACCCTGCCGTCGCCCGTGCTGAACACCAACGGCGACCTGCTGACCACCACCGGCAAGATCAACCCCGTCACGCTGACCGACACCCGTGCCGGTAACCCCGGCTGGTCGGTGAGCGGCCAGGTGTCGGACTTCTCCGACGGTGGCACGCACAGCATCAACGGCCAGAACCTCGGCTGGACCCCGAACGTCATCGACAAGTCGTCGGCGCAGACCGTCACGGCCGGTGGCGCCGTCGCCGCCGCGAACGGTGTCGCGCCGGCCGACGCGGGCAACGCCGGTCTGAAGTCGTCCCGTTCGCTGGCCACCGGCACCGGGCTCGGCACCGCGCACCTCGGCGCCGACCTCGCGCTCAACGTGCCGACCTCGACCGTGGCCGGCACCTACACCGCAACGCTCACCCTGACGGCCATCTGACCTTCCCGGATGGCCAGGGGGACGTCGATACCCCCCGGCGTCCCCCGCCCCGAGTCCGGGGCGGGCGCGCTCGCCCGCTCCGCCCGCCCCGGACTCACCCCGGCTGCCCCGTACGGGCCGTCCGCCCCGACTGCCTTTCGGGGCGGGCGGCCGTACCTCCGTCCTGCCCGCGCTCGATCGGACGACCGACATGATCACCGCCAGAGCCCGCCGCCTCGCCGCCCACCTCGCCGTCTGTGTTTTCGCCGTTCTCGCCGTCCTCACCGTTCTCCCGGTCGGCGGCGGTACCGCGTGGGCCGCCCCCTCGTCGACCCCGGCCGCCCCGCACGGGCGTACCACCTTCGGCATCCAGCCGTCGGGTGCGAAGAAGCCCGACCAGCGGCCGAACCTCTCGTACAGCGTGACCCCGGGCGCGGCCCTGCGGGACCACCTCGCCGTATGGAACTACGGCACCGAGCCCATCACCCTGCGGCTGTACGGGGGCGACGGCCTCATCACCGCCGACGGCGGCTTCGACGTGCTCGCGGCCAACAAGAAGTCGACCGCCGTGGGTTCCTGGGTGAAGCTCGGCAAGGAACGGGTGACGGTGCCCCGCCGGTCGCACGTCATCGTCCCCTTCACACTGGCCGTGCCGCAGAACGTGACTCCCGGCGACCATGCGGGCGGCATCGTCGCCTCGCTCTCCGCCACCCGCACGGACGCCAAGGGCAACAAGGTCAAGGTCGACCAGCGCGTGGGGGCGCGCATCTACCTCCGGGTCGCCGGCAAGCTCGACGCGCGGCTCTCCGTGGACGGCCCGCACACCACCTACCACGGCACGCTCAACCCGTTCGGGACCGGATCCGCCACGGTCACCTACACGGTGCGCAACACGGGCAACGTCCGGCTGGGAGCGCACCAAGTGGTGCGCGTCAGTGACCTGTTCGGCGGCGATGCCAGGATGCGGAAGCCCCGTGACATCCCCGAACTGCTGCCCGGCTCCGCCCTGACGTTCACCGCTTCCGCGACGGGTGTCCTGCCCACGGTGCGGGACACGGCGACCGTCACCGTCGATCCGGTTCCGGTACGTGGCGATGTCCCGCCGCCCGTGCGGCCCCGGGTCACGGCGTCCGCCGACTTCTGGGCCGTCCCCTGGACGGTGCTCGGCCTGATCGTGCTGGTGGTCGTCGGCGTCGTGGTGTTCTTCGTACGACGTCGGCTGCGGCGGCGTCGGGGTACGGGCGCCACGAGCCGCCGTCCCGCCGTGGTCGGGACGAGCCGGGCCACGACCGGGCGCGCGGCGGCGATGACGGTGGTCACGGCGGCGATGGTCACGGCGGTGATGGTGCTCGCCGGTTCGCCCTCCTGGGCGGCCGACGCCGGGCAGCTCACCGTCTCTCCCCAGCACGGCAGTGACACCCAGCCCATCACCATCACCGCGGCCAAGCCCTGTCCGTCGGGCACGACGAACGTCATCGCACGCGTCGCCGGTGCCGGATTCCCGCGCGGCGGCCAGATCGTCGTGGGCAACGCGCCCGTCACCACGTACCCGAAGGCGCCCGGGGGCGGCGCGTCGATCCCGCTGATCTACACCATGCGGGACTACGCCAGCACCGCCGGATTCCACACACTGCGCGGTACCTACACCTTCACGCTCAGCTGTCTCAAGGGGGCGTTCTCCCGAACGAGCGCGGGGGACTTCAGCGGGTCGCTGCGGTTCTCGTCCAACACCGTCTATCGGGACGGTACGAAGGCGAAGGTCCCGGCGGGCGCGGGCGCGGGCGCGGGCGCGGGGGCGTCGGCGCAGCCGTCCGGGTCGGGTCAGCCGGGCGGCTCGGCCTCGCCGGGAGGCAGCGGCGCGGGCCCCGAGGGGTCGCCGTCCGCGGCGCCGAACGGCTCCGGTGCCGCGCCGTCGAACGGCTCCGGTGCCGCATCGCCGAACGGCTCCGCCGCACCCACCGGCGCGGCCGGTGCCGCTCAGTCGGCCGCCGCGCCCCCGGCCCCGCACTCGAACGCCACGCTCATCGCGTTGTCGACGTCCGGATTCGTCGTCGCCCTCCTGGCCCTGCTCGTGGGCGCCCTCTTCTGGGTGCGCGGGCGCCGGGCCCGCGCGGCCACATCCGGATCGAGCGACTGAACACCCACACCCGAGCCAGAGGAGATTTCACCGTGTCGTCGAAACGTCTGTCCCGTCCGGCCGCCGCCGGCCTCGGAACGCTGCTGCTGGCCTGCGGCACAGCGGGCCTGCTCGTCGCTCCCGGCGCCCAGGCGGCCGCCGCGGGCAAGCTGGAGGTGGACCCGGCCAAGGGCAAGGACACCCAGACCATGACCCTGACCTCGGCGGGCGCGTGCCCGTCGAACGCCACCAACCTGATCGTGAAGGTGACCGGCTCCGGCTTCCCGGCGGAAGGCAAGAACGTGATCGGCAACTCGCCGCTCACCACGTACGGAACGACGCCCGCCGGCGGCTATGTCGTCCCGCTGACGCTGACGATGCGGGACTACGCGAACGAGGCCGGCTTCCAGACGCTGCAGGGCCGGTACGACTTCACGCTCACGTGCCGTACCGCGTTCAACGGCACCAGCCTGGCCGACTTCACCGCGCCGATCTGGTTCACCTCGAACACCGACTACCAGGACACCGACCCGAGCGGCGGCTCCACGACCACCCCGCCCGCCTCGTCGCCGCCCGCGACCTCCACGCCGACGGACTCCGCGGGCCCGACCGACTCGACGAGCCCGACGGACACTTCGGAACCGACGGACACTTCGGAACCGACGGACACTTCGGCACCGACAGACACCTCGGCACCGACGGACACCGGCATGCCCACCGACACGGGCAGCCCGACGGACACGTCCGGCACGGGGGATTCGGCCGGCACCGGTGATTCGGCCGGCACGGGTGATTCGGGCGGCAGCGCCTCCGGCGGCTCCGAAGGCATAAGCACCGACGTCACCGGCGGTTCCGGCGGCGGCAAGGGGTCCCTCGCCGCCACCGGCACCGGCGCGGCCCTCCTCGCGTCCGCCTCCGCCGCCCTCGTTCTGCTGGGCACCTTCCTCGTCCAGTCGGTCCGCCGACGCCGACTGCTGGACTTCCCCGACACCCCGCACACCCCGTTCCACGACACCGACCGCTCACGGGACTGAGCCCAGGAGAAGACACACGCCATGATGTTCACTTCAGTACGCCGTGCCCTGCCGGCCGGTATCGCCGCCGTGCTCGTCGCCGGAGCGATCGGCCTCGGCGCGACCGGAGCCGAAGCGGCTTCCCTCGGCACCCTGGACGTCGGTCCGCCCACGGGCACGGACACCAGCGGGATAACCCTCACCACGTCCGGCGCGTGCCCCAGCCCGGCGACCAACCTCATCGTCTCGGTGACCGGTTCCGGCTTCCCGTCGGACGGCAAGATCGTGGTGAGCAACTCGCCGATCAGCACGTACCAGACGGCGCAGAACGACGGCATCGTGGTGCCGTTGACGCAGACGATGCGGGACTACGCGAACGAGGCCGGCTCCCCGACGCTGCAGGGCCGGTACGACTTCACGCTGACCTGCCGAGGGGCCTTCGGCTCGGCGACGTACGGCGACTTCGGCGCCCCGATCTGGTTCACCTCCGAAACCGCCTACCGGAACACCGACCCGGCCGGGTCCGTGACCGCGACGACGACCACGCTCACGGCCGCCCCGGCGGGCCCGGTCGTCGAGGGCACATCCGTCAAGCTCACCGCGGCGGTGGCGCCGAACACGGCAGCCGGTACGGTCCAGTTCAAGGACGGCACGAAGGCACTCGGCAGCCCGGCCGCCGTGTCCGCCGGAACGGCGTCGCTGACCACCACCGCCCTGGCCGCGGGCAGCCACTCCCTGACCGCCGAGTTCACCCCGTCCGACGCGTCCGCGTACGCGCCCTCCACCTCGGCCGCGCTGCCCTACACCGTCAAGATCAAGCCCCCGACGGTCGTTACGGCG
Source organism: Streptomyces sp. NPDC004752 (assembly GCF_053601275.1). Taxonomy (NCBI): domain Bacteria; kingdom Bacillati; phylum Actinomycetota; class Actinomycetes; order Kitasatosporales; family Streptomycetaceae; genus Streptomyces; species Streptomyces sp. NPDC004752. The sequence continues at coordinate 23,402 of NZ_JBSGBN010000050.1, forward strand.
CCGAAGGTGACGGGCACGGTCCGGGTCGGCTCCACCGTGACGTGCAGCGCCACCTTCAACGGCGCGACCTCGTACACCTACGCCTGGCTGCGCGACTCCGCCGTGATCAGCGGCGCGACCGGGCGCACCCGCGCCCTCGTCGCCGCCGACTACGCGCACAAGCTCGCCTGCCGGGTGACCGCCACCAACGGCGGCGGCAAGACCACCGCGACCAGCCCCGCCGTGACCGTGGCCCGGGGCCCGGCCCTGAAGAACACGGTGCGTCCGTCGATCACCGGGACCGCCAGGGTCGGCAAGCGGCTCACCGCCAAGCCCGGCAGCTGGACGCCGACGGCGACGTCGTACGGCTACGTCTGGAAGCGCGACGGGCACGCGATCCGCGGCGGGACGCACTCCACGTACCTCCTCACCCGCACCGACAAGCGCCACCTGATCACGGTGACCGTCACCGCGAAGCGGTCCGGCTACACCAACGGGACGGCCACGTCGAAGTCAGTGAGGGTGGGATGACCTCACCCAGCGCCGTGGCGCAGGCTCCGTCCGCCGACGGGTCGCCCGACCCGTCACGGGCGGAGCCCGCCCGGGCACGGCAGACCCGCCAGGCCGGCCCCGGGGTCCGCGTCCTCGGCGTCGCGCTGAGCATCCTCGGCGCGCTGCTGCTCGGATTCGTCCTGGACGTCGGCCCGTTGGGCGACCTCCGCCATGTCCGCGACCGGCAGGTCGACTACGCCGCTCTCAGGGGCACCCTGGCCAACGGGGTCGCCCCGGTGGGCGGTGCCGTTGCCCCGGGCACACCGGTGGCGCTGCTGAACATCCCCGCCCTGCACCTGCGCGAGGTCGTCCGGGAGGGCTCCACGGCTCAGGACCTGTCCCGTGGCCCGGGCCATCGCAGGGACACGCCCCTTCCGGGCCAGGCCGGGGTCAGCGTCATCATGGGCCGCCAGACGACGTTCGGGGGCCCGTTCCTGCACCTGCGGGAGCTGCGGCCGGGGGTGGAGTTCACCGTGACGACCGGCCAGGGCAAGCACACCTACCGGGTGCTCGGCCTCCGCCGAGGCGGAGACCCGCAGCCGGCGGCGTCGGCGGCGGGCCACGGCCGCCTGACCCTGGTCACGGCCGACGGTACGCCCTTCATGCCCCGGGGCATCCTGCGCGTGGACGCGGACCTGGTCTCCCAGGTCCAGGCCACACCGGCACCGAGTGTCGGGCCGGGCGCCCTGCCCCAGGACGAGACGCCGATGGCCGTGCAGTCCTCGGCATGGCTGCCGCTGGTGCTGTGGGGACAGGGGCTCGTGCTGGTGGCCGTGGCCATCGCGTGGAGCCACGCCCGCTGGGGCCGCCGCCACACCTGGGTGTTCGGCGTCCCCCTGCTGGGTGTCCTCGGCCTCACGGTCGCCGACCAGGCGGCTGCTCTCCTCCCCAACCTGATGTGACCGCCGATCGAGGACATGCCTTGACCGATCAGAGTAGTGACACCAAGACCACGCTCCCCCTCCCGCCGTACCCGGACGGGCAGCCGTCGGCCGGCGCCCACCCGGACGGGCCGCCGCCGGCCGGCGCCACCCTCGACACCCGTCGGATCTCGGCCTGGTTCGGCGACCACAAGGTCCTCGACCGCGTGTCGCTGACCATGTCGTCCGGCCTGGTGACGGCCCTCATCGGCCCCTCCGGCTGCGGCAAGTCCACCTTCCTGCGCATCCTCAACCGCATGCACGAGCTCATCCCGGCCGCCAGCCTGGCCGGCGAGGTCCTCCTCGACGGCCAGGACATCTACGCCCCCCGCCGCCGCCTGACCGAGACCCGGCGGAACATCGGCATGGTCTTCCAGAAGCCGAATCCGTTCCCCGCGATGTCCATCTACGAGAACGTCACCTCGGGTCTCAAACTCACGGGCACGCAGGTGAGCGGCGAGGCCCGCGACGACCTGGTCGAGGAGTGCCTCACCAAGGCGGGTCTGTGGCAGGAGGTCCGGACCCGGCTCCGTCAGCCCGGCGGTGCGCTCTCCGGAGGCCAGCAGCAACGCCTGTGCATAGCCCGTTCCCTGGCCGTACGCCCCAAGGTCCTCCTGATGGACGAGCCCTGCTCCGCCCTGGACCCCACCTCGACCCTCCGCATCGAGCAGACGATCCGCGAACTGGCCCAAGAGGTCACGATCGTCATCGTCACCCACAACATGCAGCAGGCGGCCCGCATCTCCGACCAGTGCGCCTTCTTCCTCGCCGCCCAGGGCACCCCCGGCACCATCGTGGAACACGGCCCGACCTCCACCATGTTCTCCACCCCCTCCGACCCCCGCACGGCGGACTATGTGGAGGGCCGCTTCGGCTGACGGATTCCGGTGAACCGCCCATGGGGCCCACGGGGCGTCTACCTTTTCGTGACCTTTCCTGCGCACGCCTCGGTCGTGCGCAGGACGCGCAGCACATTGCCGTGGGTCAGCGCGGCCAGATCGGAGCTCGACCAGCCGCGCCGGTCGAGCTCTGCGAGCAGTGCGGGGTAGCGGTCCACCGAGGCCATGTCGTCGGGGGGTGTCATACCGTCGAAGTCGCTGCCGATTCCGACGTGGTCGATCCCGGCGACGGCACGGACATGCTCGATGTGGTCACTGATCTCCCGGATGCCGCAGGGGGGCTTGGGGTTGTCCGCGAGCCAGGCGGCTTCCCGGGCGGCCGCGTCCGGTCCGGTCCACTCCCGCTGCCGGGCTTTGCGGGCCGCGGACCAGGCACCGTACTCGCCGGACAGGAACTCGGGGAGGAAGACGACCATGACGATGCCGCCACTGGCGCCGACCGCCCGCAGCGTGTCATCGCTGACATTGCGGGGGTGGTCGCACAGCGCTCGGGCGCCGGAGTGCGAGAAGAACAGCGGCGCGGTGGTGATACGTGCGACATGGTCGACGGTGGTGTCGGCACAGTGCGAGAGGTCGACGAGCATGCCGAGCTCGTTCATCGTCGTCACCACCTGCTCGCCGAACGCGGTGAGACCGCCTGCGCTCGGCCGGTCGGTCGCGCTGTCGGCCCAGTCGGTGTTCGCGTTGTGCGTCAACGTCATATACCTGATTCCGCTGCGGTGCAGAAAGCGCAGGACATCGAGTGAGTCGAGGATCTGGTGCCCGCCCTCCAGGCCCATGAGCGACGCGATCCGGCCCTCGGCGAAGCAGCGTTCGACGTCGTCGGCGGACCGGGCCACGGTCGTGAGGTGCGGATAGGTCTCGCACATCCGGTGGACCGCCTCGATCTGCGCGAGGGTCAGGGCGGGGATCTCGGCCCGGTCGGTGGTGCAGGGTACCCAGATCGACCAGAACTGCGCCCCGACGCCCCCTCGGTTGAGGCGGACGAGGTCGGTGTGCAGCCGTGGCTGCTCCTGCGCGAGGTCGAGGCGGCCGAAGTCGAGGTCGGCCAACGTGCGGTGTTTCCACAACAGGTCGTTGTGGCCATCGACGATCAGCTGGTGCTCGGTGGTCATGTGTCGGTCTCCGGGGTGGTCATCCATGCACGGCGCCGGCCGCGACGGCGGCGACGATCTGGCGCCTGAGCAGCAGATACGCGGCGAGGGTGGGGACGGAAACCAGGGTCGCGGCGGCCATCGTCGGCCCCCACTGGTTGCCGCCCTCGGCGCTGGCGAACTGGGCGAGGCCGACGGTCAGGATCTGCATGTCGGGGCGGGGCGCCACCAGGTTCGGCCAGACGTACTCGTTCCACGCGCCGACGAAGACAAAGACGCCCAGCGACACGACCGGCCCGCGGACGGCCGGCAGCAGGATGCGCGTGATGACGGTCGTTTCGCTCGCGCCGTCGAGCCGGGCCGCTTCCAGGATGGCCCGGGGGAACGTCCGGAAATGCTGGCGCAGCAGGAAGACCCCGTAGGCGCCGGCCAGTTGAGGGATGATCAGGCCCGCGTAGGTGTTCAGCAGTCCGGCCTGGGCCACCAGGATGTAGTTCGGGATCAGGAAGACGATGAACGGGATGGGCAGCGACGCGAGGAAGATCGTGAAGAGGACGTTCGCGCCGCGGAAGGTCCACTGGCTGAACGCGTAGGCGGCCGGGACGGCGACAGCGAGCTGCCCGAGCGTGGTGCCTCCGGCGAAGATCATGCTGTTGAGGAACTGATGGGGGACGTCGCTGGTGGTGAAGGCGTCGACGTAGTTGGCCAGTGTGGGGTGCGTCGGCAGCGGGTTGAGCGGGCTGCCGAAGATGTCGGCCGGTCGTTTGAGGCTGATCCCGATCATCCAGACCACAGGTGCGACCGTGAGGATGCACGCTGCTCCCATCACGAACTGCACGGCGAGCCGGCCCGCCCGAGGTTTCATGTGACGCGGGCGGGTGTTGGTGGCGGTGTTGTTGCTGGCGGTGTTGTTGGTGGAGGTGTTGTTGGTGGTGGTGCGGAGGCTAGTGGTCATAGTGCACGCGCCTGTCCAGGAGTCGAAACTGCCAGATCGCGGCTGCGGCGAGCACCACGACCAGGGCGATGGAGGTGGCCGCACCAGGCCCGACGGCGAGCTGTTGGAATGCGTCGCGGTAGGACTCGTACAGCACGTTGTTCGACGCGCCGCTGGGCCCACCCTGAGTGATGATCTGGATGAAGACGAAGACGTTGGGCAGGGCCTGCAACACCGTTGTGAGCAACAGGAACAGGATGGTCGGCGCCATCATCGGCAGCATCACGTAGCGCATCAACTGGAGCGTGCCGGCCCCGTCGATCCGGGCGGCTTCCAGCTGCGGAGCCGGCACGGCCGACACTCCGGCGAGCGCCACCACGTAGTTGAACCCGAAGAACTTCCACGTCGCGATGACACTCACCGCCACCAGCGCGGTCTGCGGCGAGTTGAGCCAGTCGTGCGCTCCCAGCCCGAGGTGCCTGAGCACCGCGTCGACCGGACCGGCATCGGGCAGCAACAGGAACTGCCAGACCAGCCCGGCAACGGCGGCCGCGATCACCGTCGGGGTGAACAGCACGGCCTGATAGAGCGCCGCGCTGCGCGGTCCAGCCCAGCGGGTGAGCACCGCGAGCGCGATCGGCAGGACGAAGCTGCCCAGCACCGCCAGACCCACATACTCAAGGCTCTGCACGGCCAGCGTGCCGGACTCCGGGGTGAACAGCTCCCGGTAGTTGTCCAGGCCGACCCAGGTCGGGGTGGGCGAGATCAGGTTCCATTGGAACAGGCTCAGCACCGCGGCCAGCAGCAGCGGCAGGAACAGGAACAGCACCAGCAGCACCAGTGCCGGGCCGGTGCACACATAGGGCCGCAGCCGGGTCCACACCTGCACGCGGCGCGGACCGGGCAGGACCTGCGTGCGGCGCGGGCCGGGCAGGACCTGTGTGCGGCGGCTCGACCGCGCCGTCACCTTGGCGGTCACCGGCACGGCTGCCCCTCGACCAGGCCGTCAACCTTCGCGGCGATCCGGGCCAGCGCCGGTTTGACCTCGGTGCGCGAGTTCAACAACGAGACCATCCCGTCGAACACCGCCTGCGCGGCCTGCGGGCCCTGCGGACCGGGGAAGCCCTGGCGGGGCACGGCGAACGCGACCTGCTTGACGCCGAGCCTGCCGAATGCGTCGGCGGGAGGCGGAACGTCCTGGCGGACCGGGAGATAGCCCGTCGCCTTGTCGAGGGCCGCCTGGCTCTCGGGTGAGGCCAGGAACTGCATCAGCCGCCACGACGCCTCCTGCTTACGTTCGTCACGGGCGAAGCAGACCATGAGCTTGCCGCCGATCGGCAGGCGTTGCGGCTTCGACCCGAACGACGGGGCGGGTGTGCCGGCGATCTCGAACTTCGCTTGGGACTTGAAGGTCCCGTACAGGCCCGGGGTCGTGAACACCACCGGGAGCCGGCCGGCCATGAACGCCTGCTGGGCAGCGGCCGAGCGGGAGGGGCTGGCGAGACCGTCGCGCACAAGGCCGGTCCACATCTCTATCGCTTCCACCCCGGCGGATTCGGCGAAGGCGGCCTTGGCGCCATCGGGCCCGCACCCGACGAAGCGCCCGCCGTTGCCCTCGACGAGCGTCTGGGAGCCCCAGTTGTCGGTGGAATCGAGGTGGATCCACAGCGGCGGCGCACCGGTCCGCTGCCGGATCCTCGGGGCCGCGGCCCGCCAGTTGTCCCAGGTGGTCAGGCTCGCGGGGTCGACGCCGGCGCCGCGCAAGACATCGACGTTGTAGATGCCCATCAGCACGGCGGCGTACAGCGGCAGGCCGACCTGGGTCGAACCGACCTGCGCGGCCTGCAACATATTGCTCGGCATCTTCGCGAGGAAGTCCTTGCCGGAGAACTTTTCGGCGAGCTGGTCCACGCTGATGTAGGGGAACTTGTTCGCCACGAACCCGAGGAGCTCGCTGCCGAAGTAGATCGCGCCGACGTCGGGTGGGTTGGCCCCTCCGACGAACGTGGGCTGCAACAACTGCAGAGGCTGGGTCGCCGCGTCCTTGTAGCTGCTGATCACACGGATGTCGGGGTTCTGCTTGTTGAACTTCGCGATCAGCTTTTCCATCGTGGCTCCGCCATAGGCGGCGGAGAACTGGTGCCAGTACTCGATCGTGACGGTCTTGGCGGAGCCCGAGCCACTGCTCCCGCACGCGGTGAGGGCCACACCGGCGGCGGTCGAGCCGGCCAGGCTGAAGAGTCGGCGCCGGTTCATGGGGGTGCGGTGCGCTCTGATGGTGGTCATGACGGTCCTGCCTTTCTGGATATGTGTGTGGTGGAGGTGACCGTGCCCGAGACCGGGCCGGGGCGGGCGTCGTCGACGAACGCCATCAGGGTCGGGGCGATGATCCGCGGCCCGGCGGCGGGGTGCTTCTCGCGATCGCGAAGCCGAGCCGGTACGTACCGGCTGCGGCTACTGAAATGGCTTCCAGACGGGTCGCGACGCCCCGGCCGATGAACACGGCGAGGACATCGACAGGGGATCAAAAGCGAGCCACGTCGGGTAGGGAGCGGAAGGCGCCGTCAGGGGGGGCTTGAATCAGTCCGCGAGGCTCAAACGTCGACTGGCACAAACTCAGTCTGTCGCGAAGGATCGTATGGGCCTGCATGGCCCGGATGGCCTGGATGGCGGTCGCGGCCTCGATGACGTTTCCCGGGCCCGACATCCAGCCGACTCGCCGGCCCGTCATCCAAGAGCGGCGTTCTTCGCGGCGGCTGCGCCGGCTTCCATGACGGTGGCTGCGATGCGCCGGTCGCTGGGGCTGAGTGATGGCACCAACACAGGCACATGTGCTGCCACTTCGGAGTCGCTTCTGATCTCGTCCACGGCGTCAGGCTAGGCCGGGCCCGGCTGGGGCGAGTGACACCACCATGAACCGACGGCAAACATTTCCATGAACCGGTCGCGTGTTTGGAAATGCTTGCCAGCAGGCTCTGTCGGCCGGGCGGTTCTGCCACATGGCGGGTTCATCGGCGACCGCGTCGGCGGTCTTGCTGATCAGGTTCGGTGAGACCTGGACTCCGTACAGGACGACCAGACGGGAACGGATGTCCCGCATCACCCCCCCGCGGGCGCACAACGACGCCCTTGATCGTCGAGCCTGCGAGCCTCCGTGCGTGTCGACTGGCGCGTCGCCGAGCGCCTCGGCTGCAAGGCGATCGTCCACCGCCACCAGTGCAATCTCTGGGGACGCCAGATACGTACACGTAGACGTCATATGGGGCACAGCCGCCCAGGAGGTCACGTGTCATGCGTCTCTCAACAGCCACGATCATCCCCCTCTTGGTAGCCGGGGTGGCCTTCACGGGGGCGGCGCCCGCCATGGCAGATCCGCAACCCAGCCCGACTCCGCCCACCACCAGCACCATGCCGCAACCCAGCCCGACTCCGCCCACCACCAGCACCATGCCGCAACCCGGAACGGCTTCGGGATCCGACAATGTGGGGCGGGTCGGCCACGGCCAAGACAACGGGCTCGGGCTCGGCGACGTCCGGCCAGGCCACGGGTTCGGTGACCGGAACCACATCCCTCACTTCCGGCTGCACCGGCACCACGGGTTCTGCTTCTTCGTGCACCGCCACATAGTGATCCGGATTGTCCGGTTTGATGACCGTCGTGTGGTGATCGTCAAGACGATCGTGCCCGGCCACCTTGTGTGTCTCGGACCGTTCAGGGACTTCTGAGGAAAATTCCAGTGTGGGAACCAGAATCAGCCCCCGTCAGCTGCGGCGAGCTCAGTCGTACGCCTTCAGGCACAACAGCGTGGCGCCGTCGTCCACCTTCTGGGACCAGTATGTGTTCGTGTCGTACTGCCCGGCACGGCAGACCGCGTTGGTGGTGCTCGCCGTCGCCCGGTAGATGGCCGTGATGACGAAGATGTCGTTGTACGCGCTGGGGACCTGTCTGTCCGTGCAGTTCACGGACGACAGCAGCGCGATGCTGGCGGAGTCGCCGTCGTTGTTGGCGAGCAGGCAGTCGCCGCTGTGGTACTGGCCTTCGAGACAGAGCGCGGTGCGCTCGCCGCTGCTGCTGGAGTAGTACGACCAGGTCGCCTGGTCTGGGGCGCGGAGGCAGTCGCCGGTCGTGCGGTAGACCCGCACGCGCGCGATGCTGCAAGGCGTCGTGTTCGGCTCTTCCTCGCTCCAGTCGTACTTCTCCTCGCCACCGTACCCGGTGTCGAAGACGTCCAGGCAGTCCCCGACCGAGACGGCTTTGAAGGCGTCCTCGGTGGGGTCGGGCTCCGGTGAGCTGGTCTCCGGTTCGGGCTCGGGCTCGTAGTCGTTCGAGCCGCCGCTCGACGAGTAGTCGTCCGAGTCGCTGCTCGGCAAGCTGGAGGAGCCGTCGGAGCCGGACGAGGTGTCGCCGCTGCTGCCACCGCTGGCCAGGCCGGAACTGTATGTCGGCTGAGGGCTGCTGGCCGGGCTGTTGTCATCCTTCTTGTCCCAGGGCTGCCAGAACAGGAGCCCGATGATGACCGCGCCCACGAGCAGCCCGACCCAGCCTTCGGAGCTGTTCGATGTCTTCGAGGCGGACTTCGCCGGAGTCCTCGGCGTCGAGGAGGGCAAGGAGGTAGAGGACGTCGAGGTGGTGCCGTGGGGGGAGGTCTGAGTCCGCGCCCGCGCTACGCGTTCGCGCTCCTTCTCCGCACGTTCCTTCTCCGCGCGCTCCTTCTCCGCTCGGTCCGCCGCTTTGCGCGCCTCCTCCCGGCGCCTACGCTCCTCCTCCTGGCGCCGCCGCTCCCGCTCCTCCGCCTGCGCCCGCTCCTCGGCTTGCGCCTGCGCCAGGGCGTCCCGCTGCTTGCGTAGGGCCTCCAGTTGTTCGCGCATCGAGCTGACGGCCTCGTCCGAACCCTCCCGGACGGCCCCGGGCCCCACCCGTGTCCGTGCGTCGGCCGTATCGAAGTCGATCGCGCCATCCTGCAGTTGACGCCCCTGCTCCGCGTACTCCTCGATGAGCGTGGTCCACTCCAGCGGCAGCCACCGTGCGGCCTCTCCGGTCGCCGTCGGCGGGTCGAGACCGCGCAGGCAATCCCGCAGTACATCGGTGGGTGCGGGCCGCTCCTCGGGCTCGGCCCTCAGCAACGGGAGGATCAGCGGCTCTAGTTGCGAAGGCAGCCCCTCCGTGTCGAGCTCGGCGCGCTGGACGAGAGCCAGAAGCCCGATGGAGTGGTCGGTCTGCTGGTACGGGGGGCGGCCGACCGCGAGGAAGAAGAGTGTCGCTCCCAGCGAGTACATGTCGGACGCGGTGGTGGACTTCCTGCCGGACGCCTGCTCCGGCGACGTGAACGGGAAGGTGCCGATCGTCGTCGCGGAGCTGGTGTGGTCATGGGCGTGCGAGATGCCGAAGTCGATGAGGCGGGGCCCGTCCCGGGTCAGCAGGATGTTCTGGGGTTTGACATCCCGGTGGACGACCCCCACGTCGTGTAGTTCGACCAGCGCACGCGCTGCCTCGGCCGCGATCCATCGCACAGCGTCAACAGGTAACGGCCCTGCCTCGCCGACGAGTTCGGCCAAGTTGGGTGCCGGAATGAACTCGATGGCCAGCCACGGGCGCTTCGCCGTCGCGTCGGAGGCCAGGACCTTGGCCGTGGACGCGCTCTCGACGCGTCCGGCCAACTCCACCTCGCGGGCGAACCGGTCCCGGTCCGGCCTGCTGACGAAGCCCTCAGCGAGGAGCGTCTTGACCGCGACCAGAGGATGGTCCACCACGGTTCCGGTGGGCCCGGCAGCACTCACGGCGCCCGCTGCCGCCTCCTCCTGCCGCGCGAGATAGATGCGGCCCATCCCGCCCGTGGCGATCCGCCGCAGCAACCGGTAGGGGCCGAGCCGCTGCGGATCATTGGATTCGAGTGAATAGAGCTTCATTCCAGCCATGCGGCGTCACTCCCCATGCGTGTCCCCCTCGGTGCTGTCCGCGAGTGCCCCGTGCGACCTGTGCGCCCCCGCGATGCTGTGATTGAACCGTGCCGGCCTCGGACGCAAGGCGGGTCGTGGTGACGTGGCGGTAACCGAGGGTATCGGTGACATCGCTGTGCTGGGTACTGGCGGCCACATTCGCCAACGCACGAGACTTGCGGGCAGGCTCGCCAAGCAAGAACGCCGCTGACAACCGGTCGGCTGTGTGGAGCCGGTCGGCCTCACGCAAGTACCGCGAAGGGCCGGGAGAAGGCGCCACCGCTGTGATCGGCGGCGCCCCGATGTTCCGGTCGGACGGGGCGCGGCCGTTACGCCATGGCTTCCCCGTCCGGACGTTGATCCCGACGATCCGGCATGCCTCCGCGTTGCTCACATCCTGCTGCAAGTGCTGAAGTCGGACGCGCCGTTCCGGTCAAGGAACCGCGCCCCTGGCTGACCGAACGGTCCCGAACCTCGAAGTCCATCGCACCCCCCGAGCTGGGGTGTTGCGACGACTCCTAGGACCCAAGATCGGTTCGGGGCCCTTTGACCTGGTGCCCCCGGCAGGGCACCAGACAGATGGGAACCGTTGCGGGCGGTGGTTGCCGGTATCACGGATCACCGTGGAATCCACTCTGCACCTGTGAAAGCTCGGCCGCTGGCCGCAGGTTAGAGTCCTGGGCAGGAGCCGCAATCAAGGGCTGGTCGTGGCAAGCCCCATGTGACCTGCGGAGATGCGCTTGCCGTGACGATGTCGACACATCTACCGAAGACACGGGCCGGCTGACGCGGCGATCGCGCTTGTTGCGTTGCGTTCGACGGGGATGGCGCCGAGGATCTGGTGGGCCTCCGCCGCGTCGGCGAATGCGGGAGACAGCGGTGGCGAGGCCGTCTTTCGTCGTACTGCTCTCGGCCTTCCAGGCCCTGGTGTCCCGCTACACCGGCTGGCGCGACGTCCCCGTCGGCACGACCGTCTCGGGCCGCACCCACCCGCAGTTGGACGCGCTGATCGGCTACGGCATCAACAGCCTCGTGATGCGTGGGGCGCTGGCAGAACGATGCGAGCTTCGACGATCTCGTGGCGCGCGCCCGCACCACCCTCGCCGACGCCACGACCATCAGGCGGTGCCCTTCGCGCAGCTGGTCGACGAGTTGCGGCCGGACGCGACATGTCCCGGACGCCGCTGTACCAGGTGGCGGTCACCATGCACCAGCGCGGCGACGGCGATCTCGAGCTCGGGGATCTCGACGTCGAGCCCTGCCCGGTGACCAGCCGTATCGCCAAGTGCGACCTGGAACTCCAGGCCAACGACGCGGCGGAGGACAGTTTCCAGGCCCAACTGGTCTACGCTACGGGGCTCTTCGACGAGGAGACCGTCGGGCGCATGGCGCGGCACTTCGTACGACTCCTCGAATCCGCTGTCGCCGAACCCGGCCGTCCGGTCTCCCGGACCGACATCCTCGACGAGGCCCTTGCTGCGAGAAACCTCAAGATCCCCGACAGAGTCGCTCAGTGGCCAGTGTGTCGGATCTTCAACTTCCATATGCTTCTTGAAGATTGCCCAGGGACCGACGGGAACGGCCGTGACTGCACGGTCGGTACGGGGGGAGAAGCGCAAGTGACCGGATCCGACCTCATCGCGTGGTGCTGCACATATCTGGACGAACTGCGAGACGTTGCGGAGACGGAGGCTCAGCGGGCCGAACTCGAGGAATGTGTGGCTGCCGCGGCCCGGGGTGAGGACTGTACGGACCGGCTTGGTGCTGCCCTACGGTCCATGGGTCAGGAGGTCGAGGTTTCCCGCGGCGGGGGCTACGTCATGGTCTCAGGACTGCGGGGCGGCATGGGCGCGGTCCTCCGGGCCGTCTGCCCGAACGGGGTCTGTTCGCGCGACGCCGAGGCGGGCGCACCTGAGGAGCAACGGCGCTGCTCGGTCCAGGGGGCTGTGATGCCCGAGAAGTGGACATCGCCGTCGTGACGGGGTTCCTCGCCGGGCTCGGCGGCAAAGTCGTCGAGCGCTGGCTCTCCCTGCTCACCCTCCCTGGCTGCCTGTTCGTCACCGCCGCTTGGGTAGCCTCCGCTCTGGGCCAGAGTCATGCCACGAACCGCAGGCACCTGGCCGATACCCTCTCCGGCTGGTACGAGGGCGCGCAAGACACCCGCCCCGGCACCCTCGGAGCGATCGCGGCCGGGCTGATCGTGCTGGCGGCACTGGCCGGACTGACGGCGAGGATGACCGGACAGGTGGTGATGCTCCTGTGGTTCGCCCGGTGGCCGGGGTCCCTGGGACGGCACATGCGGGACGTCGAGCAGCGAGTGTCGGACTACTACCAGATCGACCTGGAGATGCTCTGGCCCCGGCTCTGGCTCGTTCTGGCTCCGCACGTGCGGAAGGAACTGCGGGCCGTGATCACCGCGGTCGAGTCCGCCACCATCGTGGGCGCCTGGGGGCTGGGCTACCTGGTGTTGGGCTGCTGGTGGTGGCCGGCCGCAGTGATCGGTGCGGCGGTCCTGTGCGCCGGATGGGTGCTCGCCCGGCAGCACACGGTGGAGCTGGCCGCACTGGTGGAGAGCGCCGTCGACATCGGCCTGCGTCCCGTGGCGCGCTCGCTGGATATCACGCCTCCGTCGGCCGCCTCCCCCGCCGAGGTGGGACTGCAGCTGGCCCCCGTGCTCCACAAGCGGCTCGCCGCTACTGCCCCTCCCGCTACTCCCGCGCCGCAACGCTGGCGGGCTCCGTCCGGTCCGCCGGTCCGCAGGCGTGGCACCGCATCCGGCGGCTCGTGACACGGCGCGCCTGATGTCGCGTCGGGTCAACGGCCCACGACAGGTCAGCCCACGTGTACGAACGGTGCCCAGGCCCGCGGGGAAGGCTGCTGCGCGCGGACCTGCCGCACCGCCCTGTGCACGGCGGCGGCCACTCTGTCGTCCGCGGTCTCCCGGGTGCCGTCGTACGGCAGTGTGCCAAGAGAGGTGTAGAACGCCTTGGTGAACTCGGCCGCGGACCGGTCGCCGGTCTCCCACAGGGTGCCCACCACATGGCGGGCCCCCGCGACGCGGAAGGCGGAGGTCAGGTGGAGGACTTCGTCGGGCAGTTGCTCACCGGCGTCTGCTGTGCTGCAGGCCGAGAGAACGGCCAGTTCGAGACCGTCCAGTCGCTCCGTCATCAGGTCGGCGACGGTGAGGGTCTCGTCCCGTAGGACCAGTTGGCTGCGTGACGGGTGCTGCGCGTCGCTCTGCCCGTGACAGGCGAAGTGGACGCCCCGGGCGCCCCGCAGACCGGCCCGCACGGCAAGCGCCGACACCGCCTCCGCTGGCAGCGGCAGAGCCCCTGGAACGGTCGAGACCACGTGTGCCGCCTCCCTCCCGGCTCCTTCCAACGGCCGGTGCGGCATGAGCGAGGAGTGGGGCACCGGAACGACCAGGTGCCCCGCACGGCGACTCGTCCCCGCGGCCGGGGAACAAGCATCGTCGAGCAACCTCAGAGTCGGCGTGTACGACGAGACGACACGGTCCGCCACACACGCGCCGGGTACTTCGGGCAGCCCGGCGGCGTGCAGGGGAAGCATTGTCAGCGGACCGGTCGCCGACCAGCGCAGGCGGGACGGGAGACCGCCGTCCTGCGGAGCGGATGTGATGCCCAGCGCGGAGAGCACTGGTTCCGCGACCGCCTCCCAGAGCCACGCGAGAACCTCCCGTACCACCTGCTGGTGCTTCTTCGCTGCGGCGGGCCCCGGCGCGGGCCACCGGGTCAGCTCAGCCGTCGCGGTGGCGAACCGTCGGACGTTCTCTGTCACGTCGTGCAGGACGAGATCGGACAGCGGAACCACACCGGTCTCCTCGTCGGCCCGGAGGACGAGCGCGTCGCACCGGTAATCGCTCACGTTGAGGGTGACCACCGGGACTGCCCCTGCCCGCCGGCGCAGCACGTCCGTGCCGGGCGCGCGGAGATAGTCCTCCAGACCGGGAACGGCACGGATCTGCAGTGTCACCTCGTGGATGGCGTTGGTCAGCCGGTGACGGCGGTCGGCGGCCGGGCCGTAGGGTGCGTCCTCCACCTGCGCCAGGTCCGCGCGGAGTTCCCGCATGCGCTCCGCCAGGCGCGGAGCGAGCGCACGAACCGGATCGAGATCGGCATCGCTGCGCCGGGTGAGAGCCTGGCCGACCAGCGTCGCCCGGCCGGTCTCCAGGGCCTGCAGCGCCTGGTCCGCCGAACCGCCCGTCCGGAGTACGAGCGCGCAGGCGTCACGGGCCAGGCTGGTGGCCATCGTGGACAGGCCCTTCTCCCGGTCCTCCACGCTCAGAGCCTCCGAGGCGGCATGCGGAAGGATCTCCACCGCGCGCAGGATCAGCCGTGCGGCGGTCTCCCAGTCACCGACTCGGGCAGCCAAGCCGGCGCCGAGCTGTCCGGCCAGAACCGCGTCGAGCCGGTGGGATCCGTCGAAACTCGTGGAGAGCGCCTGGATCGCCGCCGCGGGGTCGTCCCGGTCCCGCCTGCTGCGCAGGAGCCCCACCACCGAGGTGATGGTCTCCGCCTCGCGGGCCGTGGGGCCGGCAGCGGATGCGCGGCTTCCCTTCTCGGCCGTGTCGATCGCCTCGTCCAGCAGGGAGGGATCCCCGGTCTCCTCCGAAAGGCCCGCCAGGGCCATGCTCAGATTGGAGGCGAACGTGGGGTAGTCCGGCACCGTCGGGTCGGTCGCGCGCAGCGCGGCTCGCATCATGTGGACGGCCACAGTGAGTTCGCTGCGCGCGGCATCTCCCGGACCGCTCAGCCTGGAATGCGCGTGCATGGCGCCTCCGAGCTGGTTGAGCAGGCCGGGCAAGAAGGAATGACCAGGCGGCAGTTGTGTCACGGCCTTCTGGAGCAGCTCCACCCCCCTCTTGAGCATCGGAGGATTCCGGGTGTCGTGTCCCTTCTGAGCGTAGAGCTGTCCGGCCCACAGCAGACGCCATGAGTAGTCGTCGTCGTCCGTACGGGTGTCGAGAGCCAGAGCCCGCTCGGCAAGACCGATGGCTTCGTCCAGGGCGGAGAAGTCCCGCGTGGCGAGGTAACGCAGATTCAGCTGGCCCGCGAGGTTGATCATGTTGACCGCGTGGTTTCGCGGATTGGGGTCGCCGGCCTCCACCGCCTCCCTCAGCACATCGAGGGGAACCGCCCCCGAACCCGGCCGCAACGAGTGAATGAGGGCCTGCTGGGCCCGGAGCCGATGGTGGGAGCGATGACCGGGGTCGGCGAGGGCGCAGGCCGTGTCGATTGCCGCGGTCGCCCGCCGCAGATCCTCGTCCACTCCGGTGCGTCGGTACCGGTGATGCCAGGCCACGGACTCGAGTCCAAGGAGATCGGCCTGCCATTGGTCGTCCTGGGGAATCCTGGCACGGCAGGCGGCCAAAAGCTCAACCGTCGGCTGCGTGATGCTCAGCGGAGCCCCGGCGTCCATGGCATGGTTGCAGGCCTCGGCCACGGCCGCACAGTCCTCCAGCGAACCCTCGACCCTCAACTTTCGCGCCGCCGCGACGAGTCCATCGGCGTCTTCCGTCGATATGGCCATTTCTGCTTCTCCCCGTACCGCTGCTCGGCCACGACAACCACACAACGCTCACTGCCCGAAGACAGTCTCACAACTTCACCCAGTGGCGATGAGGCCGTGCGGCAGGGTGACGGCGAGCCGGCCACCGTGGTAGTCGGCCAGGGCGGCGACGGCGTGCGGTGCGGCGGATGCCGGCCATGGCGCAGCGGGGCGGCTGTCCGGCCTCCTCACGGGTCTCGTACGGGACCGGGCCGCCGCCGCAGCGCGCCCGGCTCTCGGGTCCGGATTGCCGATCATGTGGCTGGCCGGGTGAAGAAAGCCTTTGTCCATTGCTTTGCCCGATACAAGAGAGCCGACCCCGGATCCGTTGTGTCAGTGCGCGATCACCCGATCAGGAACCCCGTTCGATCAGACAAGCCCGTTGATCGGTAAGCCGATGGCCTCTGACATCGGCAGCCTCTTCGCTGGCTTCCCCCGCCAGGCCAGTGCGCTCGGCTCCCGGGCAGTCCGATCGGGAAGGCGAATGACGATCACCGTGCGAATGCTGCCCCCAGGCAGCATGGGGCGGTCATCAGAGCCCAACTGCGGGACCAGGGTGTCTCCGCACTCTGGTGCCCCGAGGGCGGGAGCGGGGAGAGCTTGCGCCGTGCCGGCGGCCTCCGCTGTGCTCGTCCGCCTGCCCTGGGTGCGCGTTGGGACGTCCACTTCGTGGTGCGTTCTCCGGCGGCGGAAGTGGTGCAGCGAATTCTCGGCCAAGACCGGACCAGACCGCGACCAGTCCCTGACCGGACGATCCGGTTGACTTGAGCCATGGGTCGCTCGGGCTCGCGCCGGGTATGGAGGTCGTCGGTGTTGTACGACACGGCGTGAGGGGGCTCATCACATACGAGGACGCGCACCAAGGCGCCCACAAGTGCGCTCACGGGACGCCTGTAGGCAGAGGACCGGTTGCGGCGTGGGAACGCTCCCGCGACAATAGGCCCTCCGATGGAGGGAACCGAAGAAATCAAGCTGGGCGTCTAGGAGTTGACTACAGAGCTCGGTGTGACCGGATAGCTCCTCGGTCTCATCTCGGACCGGGCTTCTGGCCTCGCATCGGCACTGCCCTGTGCCGCTGCGAGGGGGAAGCCGCGGCAAAGCGGGGGCAGGGGGCAGATGTGACATCCATCAATGGTAGTGCCGGGTGCGGATGTTGCTTCAGGCTGCCCTGAGAGGGTGCCGCGAACGTGCTGCTCTCTTCCGGAGCTGACGAGAATTGGTCTGGCCTGGTGGTGCCCTGTCCAGTCTGCCTCCACCCGGGGCGGGGCGAACGACGGTGCCGAGCCTGCGGATTTCTGCTCAACGGGGATCCGGTCCTGGGGGCCGCGACCGAGGAGGACCATCGGTCCGCGGCGGCCGAGCTGGCCGCCGCCGCGCACGCCTGGGATTTCGACGCGGCCCGGCGCACGCTGAGCGATCCGGCCGAGCGGGGTGAGATCGACGGGCTGCTTCGCCCGGCGCCCTCCGGCATCCCGCACCCCGGCCCCGTCGCGCCCCCCGCACCCGAGGCGGCCGCCGACCCGCACGCCCTGGCCGACCTGTTGCACCGGCTCACCACCGGTGAGCTGCCCGAGGTGCTGTTCGTCGAGTTCGGCACCCAACGGGCAACGGTGGTACGGGCGGGCGCCGACGCCGCCGGCCTGCCGTACGCGCGCTCGCAAGCCGAGGCGTCCTGGACCGATGTGGTCCCCGGGCTCGCCCCCGCGGGCGCCCTGCGCCGCTTCCAGCTCGGCGGCGGCGTGGGCACCGTCGAGCCGGTGGACCGCCTGCGCTTCGACCGGGCCGTGTGCGACTGGCTGCACACTGTTATGCCCCTTGCCCGCGCGGGGACGGGCCCCCGTCCCCCTGCGGTGGTGCTGCTGCGCGGCGACCCCGGCTGGACCCTCCTCGACCGGGCTGCCGCCGTGCTGCACGAGTCCTGCGCGGTGAGTGCCGAAAGCGCCACGGAGGCCGCACCCGGTTCGGGCACGGCGTCCGCCACCACGGCCCGGGTCCGCCGACTGCTGCGCGGCGCGCCACTGCGCCGACCGCACACCCTGCTCCTGGCGCGCGCGGGAGCCCCCGCGGGCGACTACGTTCGGGTGGAACTCCACCACCACGTCCTGTTCGAGGCCGGTCTCCGGCTCGCGCCCGGTGAGACCCGGACGGCCTCGGTCACCGTGTACGGCGGCCCGCCGGTGCTGCCCCGGCGGCCCACGGCAGGCGGCCCCGCCGCGCCGGCCGAGACCCTGCCCGTCGTACTGCCGCTGCTCGCCGGTCACTACCGTCCGGAAGACCGCCAGCCCCCGCTCATCCGCATGCCCGGCGTTGAACTGCCCGTACTCGGCTCTGCCCGCCTCACCTTCGTCCTGCACGGGCCGGGCGAGATCGAGGTACGCACAGAAGACGGCCGCATCCTGGACGAGGCGCCGGACGGACACGCACCGAGCCCGTGCGCCGTGATCCCCCGCGTGCCGCAGTGCCTTTGGCTGCCGGGACCTCTGGAGCTCATCTGCGCGGTCGAGATGTCCGGCACCGACCGGGCCGAGGTCGCCGGGCGCGTCGGCTTCACGAGGGACCTGATTCGCGCCGCGGAACGCTATGCCGGCGCGGGCGGTGGGCTACGGAGGGTCGCCGTGATCGGCTACTACGACCACGACCCCCGCAACAAGCACCAGCCCGACCGGACGTTCATCCGGTCCGTGCAGCCGGGGCCACCCGGCCGGGCGCTGCAGCAACTGCGGGAGCTGCCCCTGGAGGTACTGCCCCGGGACACCCTCACCTCCTCGCTGGAGGACGCGCTCAGGGCCGCCGCCAGAATGACCGACGGGCAGCCCCCCGAGCCGGTCGACCGGGTGCTCCTGGTGGTCGGGGGGCGGCCGCCGGCACTGCCCAAGCAGGTCGGCTTGGTCCCCGGCTGCCCGGGCGCCGTGGACTGGCGGGAGCAGCTGGGGACCCTGCGTCACCGGGGCGTGCGTGTCGGCGTCCGCGCCGAGCCCTTCGCCGCGCCCACCACTCCCGGCGTACCCAGCGGGGACCGACTGCGCCAGTACCTCTCCCAGGCCTGGCAGGAGCTGGCGGTCACGGACGGCCTCCATTTCCGGCCCGGCGTCGACTCGGCGGAGCAGGTGGCGCTGTCCCTCGCCGCCGAGCAGACCCGCGACACCGACGGCTGCCCGCTCGCGTTCGCCGCACCGCTCCTCCCCCCACGGCAATCCGACCCAACTAGGAGCTGACCCAGTCCATGACGACACCGCAGTATCGACCTGGCCCGGACTCCGAGGGCGACGGGGACGAGGCAGGCTCCCCGGATCGGGGGCAGTCCCGCAACGGGCACGCCAATACGGAACGCGACTGGCAGTCGCTCGCCCTCAACGGCAGGCCCGACGCCCCCGCACCGGCCCCCGTCCCGCCCCCTCGCCCCGAACACCAGCCGCGGCAGCCCGCCGTCCAAGACAGCCACACCGTGACCGACCGGATCCAGCCGCCACAGGCCATACCCCAGCTGCATGGCGCCCCTCCCGTCGGTGTCAGGATCGGCGTCTGGGGAGCCTCCGGCTCCGGGAAGACGACGTTCCTGGGCGCCGTACCGATCGCCGCGATGCAGCACCGGCGGCAGGGGGTGAACTGGGTGGTCGCCGGGATGGACCCCTCCTCCACGGAGTTTCTGCACGACAGCGTGGATCAGCTCGTGTCGGAGCAGCGGTTCCCCCAGGCGACCCGGGCGCAGCGCGACCTCAGATGGTCCTTCAACGGCGAGACACAGGGCGCCCGGGGCCGTGGTATCCCCCGGCAGATGTCGTTCGCGCTGGAGGTGCTCGACCTCCCGGGAGAGGCGTTCAACCCCAGGTCCAACCAGGTCGCCGAGGATCTGCACGAGCAGGCCGTGACCCATCTGACTAGCTGCGGCGGCCTTGTCTACCTGTTCGATCCCCTCCTGGACGCCAACCAGCAGACCGCGAGCATCAACTACTTCTACGGGATGGCCAGTCAGATGGCGGCCCGGGTGCGCGACGAGGGCCGCCTCCTCGGGAACGGCCGGCTGCCGCACCACGTCGCGGTGTGCATCACCAAGTTCGACCACCCGGACGTCTTCGAGCCGGCGCTGCGGGCCCGCTGGGTCACCCAGGAGCAGGTCGGCGCCATCCCGCGGGTCCCCGACGATCAGGCGCAGGGTTTCTTCGACTGGATCTGCAACAGCTTCCGCGGCGGCAGCGCCCGTCTGGTCCGGGACGCCCTCGGCAACTTCTTTCACCCCGATCGGATGTCCTACCACGCCAGCTCCGCCATCGGTTTCCGGCTCAACGCCAACAACCAGTTCGACTACCGCAGTTACGTCAATGTGGAGCCGGACGGCCAGCGGATCTGCAGCTCTCCGCCGACGCCGATCAACGTCATCGAGCCGCTGATGGCCCTTGAGGGAGGTCTGCGGGGCACGGCCGAACGGCCGCCACGCGATGGCAAGCAGTGGTGGAGGCGGAAGTGAGCGAACCGCCGGCCGGGGCCTCGGTGCACGCCGCCTGGTCCCTCCAGGGCAAGGCACCGGGGCAGGTGGCCTACGACGTGCAGGCGGGCAGCGTGGAACCCCGCATTGCCCAGAAGTACTTCTGGGCCGCGTCCACGGACACGCCACGCGCCGACCGCGCCCATGCCGACGCGCTGCCCTGGGTGGCGTTCCTCGGCGGCACCGAGTCCGGCCGGCCCGTGACCGGCCTGGTGGAGACCATTTGGTCGGGCGGGCGGGACGCCACCGGCCGGATCAGCTACTCGGCCCGGCTGCTGCTCCTCGACTGGCAGCCGACCAGCGATGCCGGGCTGACCTGGTCCTCGCTCTACAACGCGGCCCTGGACACCGAGTGGCCGACCACGGACCCGGGCGACGGACACCCGCCGCACATCGTCCTCGACGCGGCACCCACCACGGTCGCGAAGCTGGCCCGGTATATCGAGCACGACATCGGGTTCGAGTGGGCCGCGCGGTCCGCCACGCTGCTCCTCGAAGGGCGACACGTGGCCATCACGCTGTCCCCGGAGCACGCCGGTCTGAACGCCGTCACCCGGGTCGCCGTGCTCGACGGGATCTGCGCCCTGCTGCCGTACGGCAGCCGCACCTGGCTGTCCGCCGCGACCTGGGCCGGTCACGGCGCCGACCACGAGCTGCGGCTGACCTTCGCGCTACGGCCCCGGGGAAGCCAGTGCCATGCCGTACTGGCCGGGCCGCCGCCGCAGGAGCCCGGCACGAGTCAGGGCCGCGCCTATCTGGCGGAGCTGCTGCGGCTGCGGCAGAAGAAGGGCATCGAGGCAGTGCTGTCCCACCTGCTGTCCCATCGGGCCCCGCTCACCCCACACGACGCCGAACAGGCGCTGCAGCATCTGCGGGACCTCGACCTCCAGGCGATGGTGATGGGGGACATCGACCGGGGCACGAGTCAGTTGCGCAATGTGGCCAGGCTGCTGAGCCGGTCCCCGTTGGAGAGCCTGATCGAGCCGGAGGCCGCGCAGATTGCGCGTCATCTGGCGTGCCGCACCCTGCCCGGCGCCCGGTTCGAGGCAGAGCGCGAACAGGCCCGGAGCCTGCTCCTGGAGCACTGGTCCCCCCGGGTCGGCGAGGCCCTCGCGGACGAGCTCAACTCCTGGCCCGCCGAGAGCCAGACCCCGCAGCGGGTGCGTGGCATCCTCGACCTGGCGGCCGCCGCGGAGCCACGGGACCGGCGGGCCCACATCGTGGTCCTGACCGGCTACCTCGACGGGGGCGGGGCGGGCGGAACACCGGACGGCCTACGGTCGCGGAGCACGCTGCTGCAGGCCATGCAGCAGGATCTGGATGCGAACAGCGCCGCCGCAGTGCACGCCGTCCTCGTCCGCCGCCCGGAACTGGCGCTGGCCTGGCTCGACGTCAACGCCGAGCGGGGCACCCTGGACGACCAGTTGGTCCGGGAACTGCTGCGCCGGCCCGGCGCGGTGAGCGAGCCGAACGCGCCGCACTGGCTGCGCGGCGTCGCCCTGATCCACCGCGAATTGCCGGCCGCCCCGCGCGATGTGGAGAGCCTCGAGGCATTCGCCGCAGTCTCCGCGACCGCTTGGCGCACCGGCCTGCACCTCGCCTGTCACGCCCGCAATCCGGACGTGCTCGCCTGGCTCGAACCAGAACTGTACGACGTCGCTGCGGGGCAGAGCGGCACCGATGAGGACCGGGGTTTCCTACTCCGCCGGATCGACATCCTCGTACCGAGGCAGCCCGGCCTTGCGGGGGAGCACGCCGCCTGGGCCGATCTGATCCAACTCCCCTTGCTCGGATGGGACTTGCCACGTTCTCGACTCCTCGCGGACGGCGACAAGGCGGCTGCCGAATACGCCAGAGTCCTCAGGCGTCTGCTGCGGCGACTGGGGCTGCCGGGCCAAGGGCAGGAGGCGGTCGCCTCGGCGCTGGTCGGCAGCCGGCTCGACCAGGTCCCCTATCCGGTCCTGTGGGAGCTGACTCACCCTCAGGACGATCCGGTCGCAGGCGGTCTGGAGAATCTGGAAGGACCCCTGCTCAGCCGTATCGCCGAGCTGCTGACACAGGCCGGGGACTGGATCACCCACGGCATGCCCGCGCAGTGGGAGCACCGTCTGAGGGGGCGCCCCGACCTCCAGTGGCTGGCCTACACCTCCGAGATCCGCCGGCTCGTCGCCACCCGTACGGCCGCCCCCGAGCAGCTGGGCGACGCCATCGTGCGGGCGAGTCCCAACTCCCGGTATGCCAGGCGCGCGCAGACCATCGAGTACCCCTTTGCCGTGCTCGAGGCGATCAAGCCCTGGCTCCAGGATCACGCCGGACGAGGCGACACGGTCCATCGACTGGCCGGGCACCTCAACCGGAGCTCCCCGCAGCAGGCGCTCGGTGACCTGCTCTACTACTCCATCTCCCAGCTGCGGTTCGGTGACCTGGTCCGGCAATGGGCGCTGGACCGCCACGAGGAGCTGAAGGACAACGTCGAGCGCGCGATCAAACTCATGCGCCAGAAGCCGAAGTCCTCCGCAGGCATGCCGTACGACGCACCGAGGGGCCCGGTACCCGGCACCTATGCCGATCCCGACCAGGGCACCAAGTCCTGGCTCCCGTGGCGGAAGGGCCGAGGTGATGACCGCCCATGAACCCGCCGTACACCCTCGCCCTCGATATCGGCACCCGTTACGCGCGGCTCGCCACCGCGCGGCCCGGCGCCGGGCCGCCGCGTCCGGTACCGCTGCCCGGTGACGTGCCGGGCGAGGGACTGCCGCTCTCCGCCGCCGTACGCGACCGGCCCGCCGTACGCGACCGGCTCGTCGCCGCGCTGCGCGAGGCATACGGCGTCTACCTTGCCCGATACGGTCCGCCCGCCGGGGCCGTGGTCGTCCTGCCCCGTCGCTCCGCGCGTGCGCTGGCCGGCCCCGCGACGGACGCCCTCGCCGAGGCGGGCTGCCCACGGGTGCGGGCGATCGGCACCGCGCACGCCCTGCTCGCCCTGGCCCGGCACACCGCGGGCGAGGCGGCCGACACCGGGGAATACCTCGTGTGCGACGCCGGGGCCCGCGCCGTCGACGCCGCACGCTGCACACTGACCGGCCCTTCGGTGCTCCTTCGCGCCACCGCCGAGAAGACCGGGCCAAGTGACCTTCTGGGAACGGAACTTGACACGGCACTCCTCGCCGCCGCCGGTCTGCCCGACGACGAGAAAGGGCACCGTCTGCTCGCCGCCGCGCGCCTGGACGACCCCGACGGCCGCCGACTGGGGCTCGCCGTGGCCCGGGCCATGGACCGCCCCGACCTCTTCGACGACACCCCGGTCTACCGCCTGGGTGACCGGGACATCACCGCGGGGACCGTACGGACGTCCCTTCCGCTGCTGATCGACACCGTACGGCGGGCCTTGGCCGAGGTCGCCGCGCCGCCCGGCGCCACGGAGCAGCCGCCCCTGCTGCTCGCCGGAGGCCTGGCCCGGCTGGAGCCGCTCACCCGGCGGTTGGGCGAGAGCCACCGGCTGGTTCCGCTGCCCGCGGACGTGGACGCCGGGTACGCCGCGGCGGCCGGCGGCGCCCTGGTGGCGGCAGGCCTCGCCGACCCCTGCGACCGCTACCCGTACGCCGTCCGCCTCAGTACCCACACTCGCAGGGCCGGCCGACTGCACACCGAGGAGCTCGAACTGGCCGCCCCCGGGGTCCTGGAGCCGGGCGGCGACACCGTGTTCGCCGCCCGGGACGGCCGACCGGCCGAGGTGCTGACCGAGGCGGCGGCCCGGCGCCCGCTGCGGATCGAGGCCGTCGGCCCCGGCGGCCGCCCGGTCCCGCTGCCGGACCTCGCGCTGCCCACCGGCACACCGGACGGGCTCTGCCGGATCGGTGTCCGCGTCGGCGCGGACGGGGCGGCGGACCTTGTGCTGCGCCCGGTCGCACAGGGCCCGGACGCCGAGACCTGCCTTCCGCTCGGCCCACTGCCCGTCCTGCCCGAAACCTGATCCGTCCCCGCCGACCCGTCCCCACCGCCCGCCGTGCCCGAGGAGCTCTCATCCGATGAACAAGCCGCCGCCACGCCCGAGGCCGGGACGAACGCGCGCCCGTACCGTCCACCGCGCCGTCGCCGGGCTCACCGCCCTGATGCTCACGATCCTGGCCGCCGCGGCGTCCGGGACGACTCCTGCGGTCGCTCGTCCGGCCACCGATCAGGCCCGGGCCGGATCGGCGCCCAGCCGCTCCGAGATCTACTCCGAACTCGGCCTGGACCAAGTTCCCGCCGACTACGTCGTCTTGGTGGACGTCTCGGGCTCGATGATGAACAAAGGGCGGTACTCGTCGGTCCGGTCGGCGCTGCTGCCGTTCCTGACGGGTCTGTCGCCGCGGGACTATGTCGCCCTGTTCACCTTCGGGAACAAGGCCGAGACGGTCTATCTGGGCCACCCGTCCGACCCGAAGGGCATCATCGGCAAGCTGCCCGCCCAAGCTGGTCCCTCGGGCGTGCGAACCGACATCGGAGCCGCCCTGGACCGCGGCCTGACCGAGCTGGAGCGGCCCGACGCCGCGGAGGTCGGCTCCGTGGTGATGTTCACGGACGGCAAACACGATCCGCCGAAGAGCTCCAAGTACCCCAAGTCCGACGGGCAGGCCTGGAACGCGCTGCGGAACCGGGCCGACAAGCTGGCCGACGGACACGAACTGGCCGCCTACTCCCTGCCGCTCGCGACCGACGAGTCCGGCACCGCGCAGCTGGCCCGCGTCATCCCGAACACCAGCGAGCTGCGGCCGGATTCGGTCCAGAGCCTCTCCGAGTACCTCGGACGGGCCGCCGAACGGGCCCGGGCGCGCAAGGCCGCGCGGCTGATCGCACAGGACGCGGGCAGGGGCGTCACGGCCACGTTGTCGCCCACCAAGGCACTCGACCTGGACAACGGCGGTGCGACGGCAACGCTGACGCTGACCGCCACGACCAAACGGCTGCCGCTGACCGTGACCGGCCTCAGGGCGACCCTGAACGGACAGCCGCTCACTGTCACCGGCCTGCCGGACCAGGTGTCCCTGAAACCGGGCGCGGCACGGCAGTTCGACGTCCAGGTGCGCGGCGAGCCCGACTCCGGTTGGCCGCCGGTCCGGCGTACCTGGGAGGACGAGGTCGGCCTCACCGTGCACGGCAAGGTCGCGACGCCTTGGGCGGCCACTCTCGACGACGTGAAGTTCGAGGTGCCGGCGGCGGTGGACGGACCGGCGAAGGGGCTGCGGCTGCGGGCCGAGGTCGGCTCGCAGCTGACCCTGCCCCTGCTGATCGGCGTTCCGCTGGCGGCCCTCCTCGCGGCCCTGCTGCTGTGGCTGCGGCGCAACCGGGCCGTCCTGAGCGGCGTACTGGTCCTGTCGCCCCCGCTCGGCGACGGCCCGCAGGACCACATCGTCCTGCGCGGGCGGCAGTTGGCGCTCATGCCGCCGCAGATCGGTGGCAGCGGCCGCGTGTACGGCCGACGCTTCCGGGCGGCCGACGGCCGGCGCGGGATCGCGCTGCACCTGCGCTACAGCCCGGACGGCACTCCGGCACGCAGCGCGGACGCCGTCTGCCGACCGGGTGAGGAGGTCATGATCAACGGCATCAGCTTCGCCTACCGGCAGGACCTCGACGGGCAGCCGTCGGCAGCACCGGGAGCCGGTGGGGTGCCTGACCCCCTGCCGATCCCGCGGCCCGGTTCCCTCCCTCCCGACGAGGACGGTCCCTGGCGCAGCGCCCCGCCGCGGCCGACGGCGCAGCCCGACCGACCCGCCCCCTCGGAACGGGACCTGCCGTGAGCGGCCACTACCTCAACGTCGCCGCCACCCGGGTCGGCACCCATGCCCTGGGGCCGGGACGCCGGTCGGTGGTGTGGGTGCAGGGCTGCCCGTTCCGTTGTGCGGGCTGTCTGGCACCGGAGTGGATCCCGGACCGCGCCGCCCGCCACGTGGATCCTGCCGAGCTGGCCGAGGAGTTGCTCGCCGATCCCGGCGTGACGGGTCTGACGCTCTCCGGCGGCGAGCCAATGGCCCAGGCCGCCGGGCTTGCCGCGCTGGTCCGCGCGGCCCGCGTACGGCGTGACCTTTCGGTGATCTGCTTCACCGGCTACCGCCTGGACCGGCTGCGCTCCCGCCCGCCTGCAGCCGGGGTCACCGAGTTGCTCGGCCTCCTGGATGTGCTGATCGACGGCCAGTACGTCGCCGGCCTGGACGACGGCAAGGGGCTGCGGGGCAGCAGCAACCAGCGCGTCCACCACCTCACCCCCCGGCTCGCCGGATGCGGATACGACTTCACGGGCCGGCCTCGTACCGCCGAGATCACCGTCGACGGGACCACCGCCCTGCTGGTCGGAGTCCCCCCTCCGGGACTGCTCGCGGCCTTCGACTCCGCGGTGGAGGAGGCCCGTTCGCGGCTGCCCCTTCCCGAGACCCCCGACGCGACGCCCCGGCACCCCCGGGCGCGGATCGCCGCCAACCGACCAGGTGAGGACTACTGACCATGAGCGGCAAGAAGCGCATCCTGGTGGACGAGACCGAGTGGTACCGGGCCCAGCGGGCGGCCCAGAACCTCAAGCAGGTCCGGCGCGACGTTCCCAGACTGCTGGAGGAGGTCCGGCGGCAGACCGAGGCCGACCAGGCCCGCACGCGCGCCCAGTTGGAGGAGCGGGCCCGCCGGACCGAAGAGGCGCTCTCCGGCCTCGCGGCCCATACCCAGCGGCTGGAGCGGGACACCGGACGCAGGCTGCGCGAGCAGTCCGAGCGCCTGCAGCAGGAGCTGCGCGGCACCGCGGACCGCCTCGAACGGGACACCCGCACCATGCTCGCGGAACAGCGCGCGGCCCTGGAACGCGAGCTCGCCGCCGAACGCGACCAGCGCCGCCGCGACATCGCCGATCTGACCGGACGCGTCGACGAGATGGCCGGGAACCGCGACCGTGCCGCGGCCGCCGCCCGGGACTGGCTGGCCGACGGCGCCACGATGGCCGATCTCATCGCGACCACCCTGCCGCACGAACGGCACGCCCCCGGCAAGCTCGACCGACTCCGCCTGAACCTCGACACGGCACGCCACAACAGCGACGCCGGCCAGCACGAGGCCGCACTCTCCCTGGCGCAGGCCGTCTACCTCGACCTCAGCGAACTGCGCCTGGACATCGAGCACCGGGAGCTGGAACGGCGGCTCGCCCAGGACGCCGCCACCGACGCCCTGGTCCTGGTCGAGACCCTGATCACGCAGAACAAGGTCAGGCCGGTCATGGGGCCCGACGGCCGGCCGTTCCCCGGGGTCGAACTCGACGTGGACCACTGGTCGGAGGGCGAGCTCGAAGAACTGCGGGGGCAGGTGGCCGAGCGGCTCTCCGGGGCCAGGGCCGATGCCAGGACCGCCGCCGAGCAGCGCGAACTGCTCGCCGAGGCGGCGGTCCTGGAGGAGCGGCTCGGCGAGGTCGTGGACCGGGCTGGCATGCAGATGCTCGCCTCACAGCTCCGCGTGAATCTCGTCGATTCGGTGGCCGGGACGCTTTCACGGATCGGCGGCTATGAGCTGGCGGACAGCGAGTACCAGGATGAGGACGAGCGCCGCTCGTACCACGCCGTCCTCGAGCACATGACTGGCAACAAGATCGTGGTGCAGGTCCTGCCCGCGCCGGACGGTGAGACCGGGCAGATCCTGCGCGTCCTCTCCTACGACTACGACACGACCGCGGAACACGAACTCCGGGGCCGGGTCGAGGCGGTACGGCAGGCGCTCGGGGAGGAGGGGCTTGCGACCGGGGCCCTGGAGAGCGAGCCCGGCATCCCGGAGCCGGAGGCCCCCGACCTGGACCGGTTCCGCAAGGGCAGTGCCCCGCTGCCCGAGCACCCGGCCGACGGCGCCTCATGACCGACCGGCTCGGCTCCCGCTTCGCCGACCTGCGGCTGAGCGTCGGCGAACCGTTCACCGTGGTGTACGGGCCCGGCGTGGACGACACCTTCATCGGCGCCGACTACCGGGAACGGAACCTGGACGCGGCGCTGTGGCACCTGCTGCGCGCTCAGTCCTGCGCGTATGTGGCCTACAGCTCCCAGCGCCGACCCCTGTACTTCCTGGACCCGGACTCCGAGGCACGGTCCCGGCCGTCCGGGCGCGCCCCCCAGGCCGACGGGCCGTCCCAGACGCCGAGGGATTCGGCGGGCTCAGCAGGGCCGGAGCTCATGCGCCATCCCAAACTGCGCGGCCCACTCGGCCGGGCGGTGGTCCGCCCGCCCGCAGAGGAGCGGAACGCCGGGCCCGCCGAGACACGGAACGTCTCCTTCGCCACGGACCGGACCGGCTCGCCCGCCGAGCCCGGACCGCCGCGCGCCCTCTCCGACCGGTTCACCGTCATGACCCTGGCCGGATACCTGGCGAATCCCCCGGACCGCACGGCCGTGGTGTTCACCGAGGCGGAGAGCACCCTGCGGCACACCGACGCCACCCGCCCGCTGGACACCTTCTTCAACGACTGGGCCCGGCACGGTGACTACGACCACCCGGTCGTCCTGGTCTTCGCCCGCCCGACGTTCGAAGCCTGTGTGGAGTACGTCGAGTCGCAGCACCGTTATCCCGGTCTGGCTGCCCGACTGGGCCGACAGGCCGCGCCCTCAGTCCTCGTCGGCTTTCCCGACGAGGACGAACTGCACCGCCTCGTCAAGCGATTGCGCCTGCGTCACGGCCTGCGCATCGGCGACTGGCGCGAACTGGACACCGTGGTCCGAGCGATGGCGGCCCAACCGCTCACCGTGAAGAACTGGCGCAGCCGCCTGCGGTCCCTCGGCGACACTCCGCTCAGCGGCAAGGAGCTGACCGAGCGCGGCTGGCTGCCCCGCTCCGGCAGTCCAGGGGCGGGTGCGCCCGTCGGCCGGCACGCGCGCCCGGCCCACGAGCAGCTGGCCGACCTGAAGGGCCTGGAGGAGGTGAAGATCCATCTGGAACGGTTGCGCAAGCGGATCACCGCCGAACGGCTGCTGCGCGCGCAGGGGCGCGGCATGGACGCCGAAACGGCCTCACCCCACCTGCTGTTCGCCGGTTCGCCCGGTACGGGGAAGACCACGGTGGCCCGGCTCGTCGGCGAGATGTATCGGGAACTGGGCGTGCTGAGCCGTGGCCATGTGGTGGAGACCAAGCTCGAGGACCTGACCGCCGGCTTTGTCGGACAGACCTCCGGACACGCCAACTCCGTGGTGGACCAGGCCTTGGACGGGGTGCTGTTCCTCGACGAAGTGCACGGACTGAGTGGAGAGGGCGCCAGCTTCCTCCCGGAGGTCATCCGGGCCCTGCTGACCCGAATGGAGAACGACCGCTACCGGCTGGTGGTGGTCGCGGCCGGATACCCGGACAAGATCGACGAGTTCCTGGCCGCCGACCCCGGCCTCGTCCGCCGGTTCGGCGAGCGCATCCCCTTTCACGACTTCCTGCCGGACGTGCTGCACGCCATCCTGCTGCAGTTCTTGGCGAAACGCGGCCTGCGCTGGGACGAGTCGCTGGCCGATCAACTGCTGCAGGTTGCGACCGAGATGTACATCACGCGCCGCCCCGACTTCGGCAATGCCGGCACCATGCGCGAACTCAGCGAGAAAATCTTCACCAAGTGGGCCTACCGGGTCGGCGAGGACATCGAGCAGCCGCTCACCGTCGAAGACCTGCCGGCCGAGTCCCGTGCCCTCCTGTCCCGGCCCGCCCCCGAGAACATCACCCTGCTGTCCGAGCTGGACGACATGGTCGGCCTCGACTCGGTGCGCGAGGCTCTCATCGACCTCGCCGACCTCATCCGGCACCGCCAGGCACGCGGCAGGAGTCTGCCCGCGCCCCCGCATCTGCTGTTCATAGGGCCGCCCGGCACCGGCAAGACCACCGTGGCGCGGGCCGTCGGCGGGATGCTCCGCGACCTCGGACTGCTGCGCCAGGGCCATGTCGTCGAGACCACACGCGCCGACCTGATCGCCCAGTACGTCGGCCAGACCGCGCCCCAGGTCGTCGAAGCCGTGCACGAGGCCCTTGACGGGGTGCTCTTCATCGACGAGGCATACAGCCTGACCGCCGGTTCCGGCATCCAGGGCGCCGACTTCGGCAAGGAGGCCATCGACACCCTGGTCAGAGAGATGGAGCACTGGAACGACCGGCTCGTCGTGATCGCCGCGGGCTATCCCCGCGAAATGGACACGTTCCTGCGCAGCAACAGCGGCCTGGCCTCCCGCTTCACGCGCGTGGACTTTCGGCCGTACAGCACCGAGGAGCTCGTCGAGGTGCTGCGCCGGAGCGTTGCGGACCAGGGCTACGTCCTCACACCGGAGGCCGCCCAGCGAGCCGGGCTATGGTTCGACGCCCGACGGCGCGCCAACCCCGACGGGTTCGGCAATGCCCGCGAGGTACGCCGCCTCGTCCCCGCCATGGAGGTCCGACTCACCCGCCGCCTCCGAACCGCCCCGACCGCAACCGACCGCTCCACGTTCACCGCCGACGACGTCCCGCCCCCCGACCGCTGATCGCCGGAAGATCAGGCCGCTCCGGCGTTCGCGTCTCCGTCTCTCTCCTCCAGCGCCTCCCGCAGCACGCGATCGATGTCGGCGAGGCGCTGCTCCACATCGGCGGCGACGCGGCGCGCGCGCTCAAGTGCCGTCCTGCCCTTGGCGAGCCGGTCCCCGCGACGTTCGCCGATGGCGTCGCCCTCGACGCCCTCCCACGCGGACAACGCCTCCGCCAACTCCCGGTTCGCCCGCGCGTAACGCTCCCACTCCGGGATCCGCTCCCCGAGCTCGGCACGGACCGCTTCGAGGTTCTGGTGCGACTCGTCCAGCTCGGCGGTGACCCGGGCCAGC
Organism: Streptomyces sp. NPDC004752; assembly: GCF_053601275.1. Classification (NCBI taxonomy): domain Bacteria; kingdom Bacillati; phylum Actinomycetota; class Actinomycetes; order Kitasatosporales; family Streptomycetaceae; genus Streptomyces; species Streptomyces sp. NPDC004752. The sequence goes on from NZ_JBSGBN010000050.1 coordinate 54,585, forward strand.
TCCCGCTTCTTCGCGGTGAGCCGCTCGTCGCTCTCCTCGGCCAGGCGCACCGCCTCACGGGTCTGCGGTACGAGCGCGTCCAGCTGGTCCTCGCTGAGCCGCACCAACGCCCCGCAGCCCGCGGCCAGATCCTGCTCGGCGGAGGTATCCCGGGAGCGCAGCACCTCCAGGCGTTCGTCCACCACCTGCTGCTGTCCGCTCAGCGCGTCCAGCGTGTCCACCAGGCGTTCGAGGCGGCGCAGCTCCTCGATGCGTTCCCGCAACTCCGCGTGTTCAGCGAGGCGTTGGCGCAGCTCGTCCTCGGTGTCGGCAAGCCGTTTCAGTGCCGTTCGGTCGTCCCTCACCTGTCCATGGAGCGCGCCAAGCTCGGCAAGCTGCTTGTCCAACTGCTCCGCCAGCCGCTGTCCGGGCCGGGCGGCTGCCACGAGACGAGGAACCCCGGCGGCCAGCGCAGGGACCTCCTCCAGCGCCTCGAACAGACCGAACAGCCCATCGAGTGCGGCGATATCGTCGTCATCCCGTATCTCCGCGAGCGCCGCCGCCGCACAACGCAGCGAGGCTCCGAGCGCCAAAAGGGCGGCTTGAGCACCGGAACCGTCCCCAAGCGCACCGGGGTCGTCCGTAGCCGGCATCCGCGCCCCCGCTTCCCTGTTCACACCGCTGTTTCACACCTCTGTCCGAGGCAGCGTAGCTCCGAAGTTCCGGCCGGTGGGCGTACTTGCCCGCCCCCGTCCCGTACCCCCTTTCGATGGCGTGAATGCCCCCCTGTTCACACCCGAATTCGCCTGTGAAGCAGGCCGGTTCGGATCTAGACTGCGCACCCAGTGTCTGGGCCCTGTCGTGCGGACGAGGCCGAGGGTGGAGGGGGACCCGTGAGCGAGCTGGTGCGCTTCGAGGGGCCGGAGGGCTCCGAACTCGTGGTGGAAGTCGCCGACGACACCCCGGGCCTGGAGCTGATCTCGCGCCGCGAGGACGGCATCGTCGAGGCCCGGCGACGGCTTCGGGAGTCGCTGGAGTCCACACTGCCCACCCTGCGGTCGGTCGTGGACACCGCGCTCGCCCTCGCCCCGCAGGAGATGGAGATCGACTTCGGCATGAAGTTCACCGCGGAGGCCGGTGCCGTCGTCGCGAAGACCGCGGCGGAAGGACACTTGGCCGTACGGCTGCGCTGGACGCGGCCCGAGAGTGCGCCGGCTCAGCCGACGAGCCCGGGGAACTGACGAGCCGTGGCCGTCAGCCGGGAAAAGCCGCCCTGGCTGGTCAGCATCCGGCGCGAGGCCCCCGACGGCCCGGCGCACGGAGTCGGCGTCATGTGCGGGCCACGCCACGTCCTGACCTGCGCCCATGTGATCGGGCGGGGCGGGGAAGCGCCCGACGGCCCGGTGTACGTCCGGTTCCAGCATGTGCGGCACGTCGAGGCGCTCCGGGCGACCGTGCTGCCGGACGGCTGGCATCCGGTCACCGAGGCCCGCACGGGGGACGTGGCGGTCCTGGAACTCGCGGGTGACCCACCGCCCGGCGCCGAGCCGGCCCCCCTGTGCACCACGGAGGCCGGGATCTGGCATCACCGGTTCCGTGCCTACGGCTACCCGAAGAAGCACGCGCGCGCCGGTATCGGGGTGCGCGGCGAGATCGTCGACCACGCGGGCGACGAGTGGCTGCTGCTCGAACCGCGGGCAGGGTGGGCGCCGGAACCCGGCTTCTCCGGAGCGCCGGTGTATGACGAGGACGGCGACGGAGTGATCGGCATCCTCAACGCCCGGGAACGCGGCGGCGACTCCGGCGCGAGCGGCACCGCGTACGCGATCAAGACCGAGGCGCTGCTCCGCTACTGGCCCCCGCTGGCCGAACAGGTGCGGGAGCAGGCCGCGGACAAGCTGCGGGCCCGCCTGGAGGCACGGCTCGCGCTGCCGCTCACGGCGTCGGGGGAGCTGCCGCGCGTCGGCGAGGTGGATCCGTACCACATCGGAGTGACCCCCTCCACGTACAGCGGGCGCCGGACCGAAGGGGACCGCGCCGATACGTATGTCGCGCGCCGCAGGCCGGACGCGCTCCTGGAGGAGGCGTTGGACAGCGCGCTCTCTGCCGAACCGGACGGCGCACGGCTGCTGCTGCTCGCCGGCCCGTCGAAGTCCGGCAAGTCCCGAACCCTGTTCGAGCTGCTGCGCCGCCGGATGCCGCGGGCTCGGCTCCTGGTGCCCGCAGCCGACCGGACCGCGCCGGCGGATCTGTCCCGGCTGCGGCTGCCGGCCGGCGGCGACCCGGTCGTCCTCTGGCTGGACGAGCTGGATCACTATCTGCGCCCCGGGGCACTCGACGTCCAGGTCCTGGAACGGTTCGCGCAGGAGGAGCCGCCGGTCGTCGTGGTCGCTTCCATGACCTCGATACAGCGGCAGGCACTCTTCGACCGCGCGGACGACCAGGGCCGGCTCGCGCGCAGCGTGCTGCGCCGGGCCCGCGAGCTGGAGCTGCCGCAGCGGCTCACCGAAGAGGAGCTGGCGGAGGCCGCCCTCCACTACCCGGACGAGGACTTCGCGGCGCGGGGCATCGGGCAGATCCTGGTGGCCGCGCCCGAGCTGGAGCGGCGCCTGACGGACGGCTTCGACAGCTGCCCGGAAGGGTGGGCCGTGACCCGGGCGGCGGCGGACCGCTGGCGGATGGGCCTGCGCGGGGCGGTGTCCGAGGCCGCCCTGTTCCGGCTGTTCCGCGGGTACATGAGCGACGCGCACCCGGCACGGGACGCGGACGAGGCCGCGTTCCGTGAAGGGCTCGCCTGGGCGCGCGAGACCGTGGCCGGCCAGATCGCCCTGCTCCATCCGGACCGGCCCGTGGTCCCCGCGGTCACCGAGGACGGCACGCCGGGCGACGGGCCCGCACAGCGGATGTACGCCATCTTCCCGTATGTGCCGGACTATCTGGACACCAGGACCGACGACTCGGGCGCGACGGTGCCGGGCTTCGCCTGGCAACTCGCCCTGAGCGGCAGCACCTCCGGCGGCACCGACGCCCTCGGCGCTACGGCGGCCCTGAGCACCGACCTGCTCACGGTTGCCGTCACCGCGGTCGTACGCGACGAGCTGGACGTGGCCGTGGCCGCGCTGAGCCGGGTCCGGGAGATCGACGTGGAGTCGGACGAGGTCGCCTGGGCAGCCGTGATGCTCGGACAACTGGAGCTTGCCCGCGGCGAGTTCGAGCGGGGAAGGGAGTGTTTGGAAGCGGCCCTGGAGTCCGGGGTCCCGGACGTGGTGCCGCTGGCCCAGGTCGAACTGGGCGGGGTGCTGGTGGCCAGCGACCGGGCGCGGGCCGGCGAGCTCCTGGAGGCGGCGATGGGCTGCCGCAACCGGCAACTCGCGCTGCTCGCCCAGGTGTACTTCTCGGGGCTGTTGATCCTGCAGGGGGCGCACGAACGGGCCCTGTCGCTCCTGGACGACGTGCTGGCCGCGGGGGACGACGAGGTGGCTGGCCTGGCGCAGGCCCGACTCGGCGGGATGCTCGCCGACGAGGGCGCTCCCGCAGCCCTGGGCGGTACCCGGAAGCAGGACCCGGCGGGCGGTGGAACCGAACTGCTGCGGTCCCGAGCGGCCCGCACCGGCGATGTGCCGATCCCGGACAACAGCCCCTGGACGCTCTCCCGCACCATGAGCGCCTCGGTGACCGCGCCGATCACGGAGTTTGCCCGGACGAACATGAGCTGGATCCTGGCCAACCAGGGGAAACTCGACAAGGCGGAGGAACTGCTTCGGGAGGTGATGGCCGGCGGCCACCCACTGGCCGCACCGCTGGCCTGCGCCAACCTCGGTGACCTCTTGGTGGAGTGCAACCGGTGGAGCGAGGCGGGCCCGTTGCTGGAGAGCGTGCTGAACGCCCCGGCACCGCTGGCGTGGCCGCTGGCCCAGGTCGCGCTCGGGCGGCTCCTGGTGAGCGGGAACGAGGACCAAGAGCAGGGCGGCGAGCTGCTGCGCGACGTGTTCCGGTCCGGCCACCCGGCCCATGCGCCGCGCGCCGCCCATGTCCTGGGCTGCTGGCACGTCGCCTACGGGCGAGCGGAGCAGGCGGAGTACAGGCTCGGCCAGGCCATCGCGTCCGGCCATCCGGACTGGGCGCCGGCCGCCGAACTCGCCCTGGCCGGGCTCGCCGCCGGGCAGGGTGCCACGGACCGCGCGGAACGACTGCTCACCGCGGTCGCCGCCAGGCCGTGGACGAACGCCCCGTACGCCATGGATCAACTGGGCGATCTGTTGGCCGAGGAGGAGCGGTACGAGGAGGCCGAGGCCGCCTACCGACAGGCCATCGCCTCCGGCCATGAGCACTGGTCCCAGCTCGCCCGCGTCGACCTCGCGCTCATGCTGGCGAGGACGGCCGACCCGGACGACCCGGACGACGTCACCGCGTTCATGGAGCTGCTCGCACAGGCCGCGGCCTCCGGACATCCCGGACAGGGCCCACGCGCCGCGGTGTTGCGCGGCGAACTCTTCGCCCTGTTGGAGCGGTACGACGAGGCCGAGGCCGCCTACCGACAGGCCATCGACGCCGATCACGACGAGTGGTCCCACCTCGCCCGGATCCAACTGGCTCTCATGCTGTCGGACTTCGTCGACCCGGACCAGCCGCAGGGTTACGCACCGGTGGCGGAACTGCTCATCAAGGCCACGGACGCATCTCAGGCGGCGCTCGCCACCTGGGCCCAGTCGCTGCTCGGCCAGGTCCGGGTCGCCGAGGGCGACCGGTCGGAAGGACTCCGGCTGCTGAGATCCGCCGTGGTCGCCGATGTTCCACGGTCGTCCGACGCGGCCCGGCTCTTCTTGGCCACAGAGCTTCTGGCCGACGGCGGGGACGCAGCCGAGGCAGGGGCCGCGGAACTCCTGGAACAGGCCCTCCGCGGGGACCCGTCAGATGTCACCGAAGCGGCGCGGGCGATCCTCGGCACACTGCGCCTTCGCCAGGGCGATCACGCGGCCGCGCGACAGCTCCTGGCCGACGCTGCAGGATCCGACGCCGAGGAGGACGTCGCCGAGAGCTACCTCGACCGGGGTGAGTACCTCCTTGAGGTCGGGGAGATCGAGATGGCCGCGGAACTCCTCAAGGCCGCCCTGGACATGGGTATCCCGGACAGCGCACCCCGGGCCGGTCTGCTGCTCGGCGTGACCTATCTGGCTCAGCGCAGACTGGAGGAAGCCCGGGACCGCCTCTCCACGGCGGTGGCATCGGGCAACCCCGCCGTGGAGCCACAGGCACGGCGGTACCTGGGCAGCACACTAGCCCAGCTCGGCTGCCCCGAGGAGGCGGAAGAGACCCTGCTCCCCCTGGCCGCGGCCGAGGAGAGCTCGGAGCGTCCGCAGGCCCTGCTGCTGCTCGCCCGGCTCGCGGTCGTCACCGGGCGGCAGGCCGAGGCGTCCGACCGTTTCGAGCAGGTGCTGGCCGCCGCTGACCCGGAAGCAGAGGCCGAGGCGCGGACCGCGTACGCCCAACTGCTACGGGAAACCGGCCGCTGGGACCGCCTCGCGGAGATTCTGTCAGCGCCTGCAGACACCCGCCCCGTCCCAGAGGGCAACCCTGCACCGGATGCCCGACCCGGCCCGGAAGTCGACTCCGCACCCGCAGCCCGCTCCACACCGGAAAGTATCCCCGCATCGGACCCCCGCACCCCGCACCCCGCGGAACCCGTCCTGACCTCACTCGTGTTGGCCCTGCTCGGCGATGTCGCCGCCTCCGAACAGAAGTGGTACGAGGCTAGCCACTGGTACCGCCGCGCCCTGGACGCCCCTGACAGGAACCAGGCACACGACCGCGCTCGCGCGGCCCTCGGAACCCTCCCCGAATAGCGCACGGACGTTGGTCACTTCCCCGAGGCGGCTCACTCGTCCCGCGTGCCACCAGCTTTGGACACGAAGCGCCTCGCGGAGTACCAACTCCTTGTTCTCGAGCCGCTCCACGGCCATAACCCCCTTCCGAAAGCACAGCCCCCCACCGTGCCCGGCCGCGTAAGAGGGCCCGGCTCCTCTGAACACGCATCCCGACCCAACAGGTCGCACACCCCTCCCGCCTTCCCAAGTACCTCGCGCACTCGAAAGGCGCGCGGCGATAGCGACCGACCGCAGCCCAAGATGACCCCCACCCCGAACGACACGGAATGGGTCAGGGGGCACGGTGACGCCGTGACCGTCGTGGACATGAGGACGATGATTGTGCGTCGGGATCCCCAGGGCGCCAGAGGTTCCCAGGCCGCCCGATAGCCAGACCGTCGTTCAGGTTGGGAAGGGCTGTCCAGGGTGGCCGAAAGGCCAGCGCGGAGCGCCGCCGAAGGCGACCTTGACGGGTCTTCGAAGTTGAGCGGGGTGTAACTGGGGGTGGCCTGCGGCATCGTCACGGGCGGTGAGAGCCAGACGAGTTGGGTCCGTCCCCTGGACGCAGGAAGCCCGTGGTCATGGGTGATCATGACTCTTCTCTACGCAGCTTGATCACCTGGACACAGGGGCCTGGACAACAATACGACGTTGCTGCTGGACCTGGACGGCCTGGCCGTTTCGAAGGTCGAACGGCTCGCGGACGCCACCCGGCGGGTACACCTGACGACCGCGGACGAGGCCGCACGGGCCTGCCCCTCCTGCGGGGTACTCGCCGTACGCGTCAAGGGCTTCGTGCACACCCGCCCGCGGGATCCGCCCTACGGCGAGCGGAAGCTGGAGCTGGTGTGGCGCGAGCGCCGCTGGTACAGCACCGAGTCGGCCTGCCCGCGCCGGAGTTTCACCGAGCAGGTGAGCCAGGTTCCGGCCGGCGCCCGGATCACCGAGCGGCTGCGCGGCCGGGCGGCGGGTGCGTGACGCGGGTTCCACGGTCGTCCAGGCGGCGGAGCACCAGACAGATGGGAACCGTCGGGGGCGGTGGTCGCCGGGGTCACGGATCATCATCGAGACCACTCTGCGCCTGTGAAGCGGCTCGGCAGTTGGCCGCAGGTTCGAGTCCTGGGCAGGAGCCGCAATCAAGGGCTGGTCGTGATGTAGACCCCGTGACCTGCGGAGATTCGCTGATTGTGGCCATGTCGACGCATCTTCCGAAGACGCGTGTCGGCTGATGCGGCGATCCCGGTTCTCTCCGAGCTGCTCTGCGGTGCGCAGATTGGTGCCCTCGGCGGAGCACCAGACAGATGGGAACGGGAGCGGGCGGTGGTCTTCGGGATCACGGGTCACCGTGGAGTCCACTCCGTACCTCTGAAGAGGACCGGCGCGGATGGCCGCAGATTCGAGTCCTGGGCGGGAGCCGCAAACAAGGGCTGGTCGTGTTGTATCCCCTGTGACCTGCGGAGATTCGCTCGTCGTGACGACGCTGACGCATCTGCCGGAGACGCGGGTCGGGTGATGCTCTTTGGCGGGTGTGTTCATGAGTTTCCGCCGTGCTCAGGGAGATCGCCGTTCGACTCGTGGTCGCGAGTAGAACGGCACAGCGGCCATGTACACGGAAGGTCTGTCGCCCACAGCCCAGAACCGGACAGACCAACCGCCGTACGCACAGGCGTACCACGACCTCGCGGCCGTCGACCGGCACGTCCCGCACCGTCCGGCGGTGGTACCCGTGCACCTTCGCCGTCGGCGTCCCGCACACCGGACACGGCACCGCCACATCCCGAGTGCGGGCCGCGACCACCACCGAGTCACCGCCGTCCGCCACGTCCTCGACGACCAGGGCCGACAGCCCGGAAAACACCGTCCCCACAAGGGAGTTGACATCCATCACAAGATCATGATCAAGGACGGCTACTCAACGTCACCACCGACTACGGGCCAGAGCCGAAGACCGTACAGACCATCTCCTGGCTCACCCCCGACGAGGTCAGCGACCGCATGTCCGAGGTCTACGCGGTCAGGCTCCTCGACGCCCTGGACGACAACGGCCCCCACGTCCGCAGCCACGACGGCAAGCGCCTCATCCCAGCGGGATAAAACCTTCTCTCCATCATCAAGGCCCGCGCACGGCGCGGGCGCGCGCCGCCCCTGCGCGGCCTGCCTCTGTCTTCGCCCCGGCTGGCCGCGCCAGGCGGCGCGCTCGCGACTGCGGGCATGAAGGGGGAGAAACCCTCTGTGGCTGGGGCGGTCGGCTCCACGGCTTTAGGCAGCCACTTTGGCGCGAGCCTCGAAGATCATGGCCCCAACGTCGTGCTTTACCGGGCAGGTTCACAGACTGCCCGACGCGCCGGAATCTTGCGGGGCCATGATCACTCGCGCCAAAGCAGCTCCAGCCCAAAGCCGTTCCGCCGACCTTGGATGCGACCAGCAAATGCACTCAGGTTTTCAGTAACCGGCGATAGCTGACTCAATCTCCAGGAGGAGGTTCCTGAGCTCGGGAACAACCTCCTCGGCTCTCATGTTGTTTGAAATCGCACGCACGCTGACGGCCTTGTAACCCTTCGCCACCAGTTCCACGTTCAGGGATGAAAGGACCTTTTTAGGAGGGACCATTCCTGCCCTGATTTCCTGATCGTTCCACCAAGCCTCGAACTCGGGAATGGCAGCACGCGTAACCTCCATAGCGTGAGAACTTGCGTTCACCAGGTCGGTCTGACGGCGATAAAGAAACTGTGCCTGCGCGTCGATCTTCTGGTTCTCGATAGCCTCATCCAGAAGCGCATGAACCACGGACGCGTCTACGCCCGACAGGCGAGAAATAACACTTGAGATCAGAAAGTAACTTTCAAGCTCCTTTTTCTGCCAGACATGGCAGTGCACTCCGGATCGCGATAGCGCGCTCGCTACATCAAATGCTTGACCTTCTGTTCGATTATCTCTATCAAGGATGACGTACACCTTCACGGAGCCACCGAGCAGGCTCTCGCTAAGAGTAGAGAAAGAGCCAGCTTGGGCCCATTTGTCGAACCCGCCAAGAGGAATAACCGCAACGCCCTTTTCGCCCGCAAGTCTCTTAGCCCCTACTTTGCGAGCCACGTTTCTCAGGACTTTCATGTCTTGCCCCTCAACGAAGAGAGCCACCTTAGAGCGCAGGGCTCGGGCTAGGCCTAGATTAAAGCCCGTTCCCAGGGACTGGCTTGCCTGCTCCAGAGCCTTCGAGTCGCGGAGGTGTCGAGCATGCCTGCGGGTTCGGTCTACGAGGATCACCGAGTCCCGCCGAGCTTCAGCAAGGATCTCAGGCGCATGAGTGGCAAGGATCCACTGCTGATTTCTCTCTTCCAGAACATTGACCAACCTGCGCTGTAGATCCGGATGGAGGAAGACGTCAGGCTCGTCCAAGACAAGGGTTTTGGCAGCCCTGTGCCGGAAGAGGTGAAGCAAAAATTGAAGCCAGATTTGAAGGCCGTCGCCAGCCCAGAATAGCTCCTTGACGGACCTTGTGGCAGTCTCGGTGAAGTACAAGTCAAGTTCGGCGGCGTCGCCCGTTGAACCAGCCTCGATGCTAATGTCTTGAATCTCTGGAGTGTTTTCCAGGATGAAGGATGTCAAATCGAAATACGCGTCAGCGTCTTCCCTCTTGAGGTAATACAGTTGATTCCGGAAATGACTGCTCGATAGACGAGTGAGGTTTTCTCAACGGTGATCACTTCCAGATTCCGTTGAGGACGAGGGCGGCCCGGGCGATGTCGCCGATCCGACTGGGGCTGAGCGTGACGTATTGCAGGGTGCGCCATCGCTGCTTGAGCTCGGCGGCGGTGCGCTCGCCCAGGGCTCGCGCGTGCCGCACCAGAGCGTTGAACGTGCGGGTGTCGGCGTGAAGTGCCCGTTCCGACTT
>NZ_JBSGBN010000051.1:0-64200 GCF_053601275.1 Streptomyces sp. NPDC004752
GGACCGCGCGGGTCCGGGGCGGCGGACGACCACCGCCGGGCACGGCCGGCGGTCAGCCGGTCAGCGTCGGCCCTCGGACGGCGCGAACCACTCGTGGTAGGGCGTGTCCGCGTTCCATGTGCCGGGTCGGCCCCGGGCGTCCTTGGTGACGAAGACGCTCGGCTCGGAGGCGGTGACACCGCCGCCGCCGGAGCGGGCCGTGACGAACCACGCGTGGGTGGAACCGGGCTTGAGGTTCTTCCAGGTCACCGAGGCGACCTCACCGGACTTGACCTTCGTTCGCCCGACGACGCCGACCGGGTCGTACAGCGCGACCGAGTCGGTCTCGAAGGTCGTCTTGCGGGAGTTGAGGTCGACCGGCAGCACCATGTTGTCCTCGGTGCCGTCGTAGCGGTGGTCGGTGTCGTACTCGGTGGCGCCGAACTCGTCGAGCAGCGGTGAGTACGTGTCGACGGTCAGCTCGGAGCGGGCCACGTCGAACTGGAGCAACCGGAAGAAGCTCGCGCCGAACTGGAGCCTGCTGTCGGGCTGGTAGCCGCCGATCTCGGTGAGCCCGAGCCGGTCCGCGGACACCGTGTAGAACTGGTAGTCCGCGAGCAGCTCGACCACATCATGGCTGATCTCGCCGACCTTCGGCTTCACGTTGGTGCCCACGCCGTGCTCGTGGCCCGCCAGGATCAGGAACACATTGGGGTTGTCCTGGACCACCGTCTTGAACAGCATCGAGCCGTCGGGCGCGGAGAACGGGGCCCCGCGACCGTCGGGGTGGGAGCTGGGTGCGAGGTAGTCGTGCGAGAGCAGGATGCCGTTGCGGTCGGGGAAGCGCTTGAAGATCGAGTCGGCCCATTCGGCCTCCTCCCGCGTCACACCGTACGACAGGCCGACCACGACGAAGTCCTGGCCGCCGGCCGAGAACAGGTCGTAGTGGTTCTGGTTGTCGCCGGCCCGCCAGGGTCCGCCGTAACTGGCATGCTCCCAGCCCTGCGAGAGCGCCTGGTAGCGGTCGGGGCCGTAGTACTTGTTGTAGATGGCGTCCGGACCGTTCTCGGTTCCCGACTGGTTGTCGTGGTTGCCCGCGATCACACCGTTCGGGATGCCCGCGTCGTCCAGGATCTTCTGCTGCTCGGAGGACACCTCCAGCTCGCCGACGACCTGCTTCTGCGTGGCCTCGTCGGCGGGCTTACGGATGTTGTTCTCGATGATGTCGCCGGTGTGCGCGACATAGGCGATCTTCCGCTTGTCCTTGTTGTCGACGATCCAGCGGGCGACGTCCCCGTACGCCTTCTCCCAGACCGCGCGCTCCTCGGGCGTCTCCTGCTCCACCGCGCCTTCGGACAGGTACTGCGTGTCGGTGTAGTGGACGATCGAGAAGTCGTACGAGCCGGGGTCGGCGAACGCGTTCGGGTCACCGGCGTCGATGTCGTCGGCGAACGGGTCCTCGCCCGTCACCATGACGTGGACCTGCTGGTGGTCGACGTAGGCGCGGTCCAGTACGGCGGTGAGCACCGTGTTGCCCTGGGCGGCGCCGCGGGCGCTGCTCACGACGTCCCACTGGTCGGTGCCGTTGTTCCACACCCGCAGCGAGGCGAGGCGCTCGGGGTCGATGACGCCCTCCCAGCGCAGCACCGGCTGGTCGACGTGGCCCTTCACCCGGACGTCGAACCGCTGGAAGGTGACATCGGAGGAGGAGGGCGCGGCGAGCGTCCTGCCGTCGGCGGGCGCGAGACCGGCGGCCTTGATCCTCTTCTCGCCCTTGACCTTCAGCGTCGTCGGGACGGCGGTGGCCGTGCCCTGGTACACCCGGCCCGGGGTGAGGATCTCGGCCTCGGAGAACGTGGCGGTCACCTCGCCGCCGTCGGGCTCGGCCACCTTCGCGGACAGCGTGACGTTCCGGTCGGCGTCGGTGGTGCCGGAGGCGGGGGTCAGCTGTGCGGGGGTGTCCGGGATTCCGGTGGAGGTGAACGCCACCTCGCGGGTGCCGGTGTTGCCGAGGGAGTCGGTGGCGGTCACGGAGAGCGTGTGCGCTCCCGCGGACAGGCCGGGTCCGATCGCGGCGCCGGCCTTGACCGCCTTGCCGTCCAGTTTGATGTCCGGGCCGTTCACCACGCCCGAGAAGTCCTTCATCTGCACGCCGAGTACGACCGACGCGGTGATCTTCTGGTCGGCCTTGGGGGTGCTGCTCGCGATCTCGGGCGCCGAGTTGTCGGTGACCAGGACGCGGGTGGCGGTCTTGCCGGACTTCGAGGTGGCGGCCAGGGTGTGCTGCCCGTCCTCGATCTTCGCGGTGTCGAGGTCGGCGCGGACGCCCTTGGCCGGGCCGTCCACGAAGAACTCCAGGTCGACCTCGGTCAGCGGGTTGACGTTGTCACCGCAGTTGCCGTCGCCGAAGCTGTAGGAGCCCTTGACCATGCGGCCCTCGGCGGTGCCGCCGAGGGGCGTCAGCGTGATGCCGGACAGCGCGAAGTCGTCCCGGTTTGCGCCGCAGGAGGTGGCGTAGGTGCCGGTGACGACGTCGATGGTGTTCCAGCCGGGCACCAGCCACTCGTTGGGGAAGGTCAGGTCGACGTGCCGGCTGACATGGTCGGCGTCCAGCACGAGCCGCTGACCGTTCACCAGGATGTGGTTCTGGTAGCGGGCCTCGATCGAGTTGCCGCCCACGGTGAAGCCGAGGGTGGCGTTGCCGGAGCCGAGCGTGTCGGTGACGGATACGGCCGGGGCGGCGATCGTGTAGTGGAGTTCGGCCTCGGGCAGGCGGTCGGCGGCGCTGCCGCAACTGCCGTCGCCCATCGCGTAGGACGCCGCGATGTCCTTGCCGGTGACGGTGGCACCGTCCAGGGCGAGGCGCAGGTCGGAGATGTCGAAGTCGTCGCGGTTGTTGCCGCAGCTCTCCTTGTACGGGCCGGTGACGACCTTGATGGTGTTGTCTCCGGGAACCAGGAACCGCGCGGGGATCGCGATGTCCACCCGCTGACTGACCCAGGTGCCGCCCAGATCGATCCGCTTGCCGTTGACCAGCAGGTGGTTGTCGTACTTGTCGTCGAGCGAGTTGGCGCCGACGTCGAAGGAGAACGTGGCCGCGCCGTTGCCCAACTGGGGTGTGGTGACAGGCTTTTCGCCGTCCACGGTCAGCGCGGACACCGCTCCGTCGGCGCCCGCCGGGAAGTCGGCGAACACCGGCTGTCCACCCTTGACCAGGGTGCCGTCCTTGGGCAGCAGCCGGGGGGCGCCCGCCGGGGCGTTGTTGACGGTCACCTTGTTGGTCACCGTCTTGCGCGAGGCGGTGGTCGCGGTGAGGGTGTGCTCGCCGTTGGCGAGTTTCGTGGTGTCCAGGTCGCTGTGCAGGCCGGTGGTGCCCTGCGGGTCGCCGAGGACGAAGAAGCTGAGCGTCGCCTCCTTCAGCAGCGAGCTGTTGGAGCCGCAGTTGCCGTCGCCGAAGGAGTACGTGTACTCGTTCTCCTCGCCGTCCGCGACCTCGCCGAGCAGGGTCAGCTGGATGTCGGACAGCACGAAGTCGTCGTGGTTGGTGCCGCACGAGGTCTCGACGGTGCCGGCGAAGATCTGAATCTTGTTCTCGCCCTTGACGAGGTGCTCGTTCGGGATCTCGATGGTGCCGCGCTCGTTGACGAGGTCGCCGATGTCCGCCCGGTACTCGCCGTTGACCAGCACGTAGTTGTGGTAGCGGGACTCCGTCGAGTTCGAGCCGACATCGAAGCTCAGCCGGGACACCCCGACGGTCTTCTCGGCGTCGATCGCCTTCCCGTCGACGGCGAGCCGGGTCACGGAGTCGCCGGCCAGGGTCGGCGTGGCCGCTACCTTCCGGGTGCCCTCCAGGTACGACCCCTCGCCGGGGGTGAGGGTGGGCAGGGTCGTCGCGTTCTGGCTCGACGAGTTCTTCTTGTCCGTGGCGCGCCGGTCCGTGTCGGTGTCGGCGTACGCCACCGTCAGGTTTCCGCCCACCAGGACGAGCGCGGTCAGAGCGGCGCCCGCAAGCCGCTGCCCGCCGGATCCGCCACCCTTTCGTCTTCGCCCCAGTGTTGGCCGCAGTGTTGGCCGCATCGGCAGCCGTCCTTCCTGATCGCTCCAAAAGTGAAGGGCACACCGTGAACCACAACGGACATGCCCATGGCGAATCCTGGGCACTCCGGGTGAACACCGGTGGTGGACCTGTGGACGAACAGCGGAATGGTCTTCCCGACCCAGGCCGCCGAGCCGCGCGACACGCGGGGGGATCACGGCGTTCGACGGCGCCGGGACCCGCCGTCCGCGGACCGGGTGCGGACCGGGTACGGACCGGGTACGGACCGGGTACGGACCGGGTACGGACCGGGTACGGCGGCGGCCGTCAGGCGGGCTGCGGTCCGGGTCGGCGCCTCGGGGCCTGCAGAGCGGCAAGGGCAGGGGGTCGGTCAGTGCCGTGGGGGCGCCTGAGTGCTCATGCACGAGGAGGGGCCCGACGAGAACGGGCCCGACGAGCAGGACCTCTGCCGGGCCCAGTCCGGTGACGGCTGTCCCCCTAGGTGCGAATCCCCGGCAACTCGCCGTTGTGTGAGGGGATTTCATCCGGGGGGTGCCGGGGTCGGATGCCCTCCTCGCCGACGATTCAGCGGGCGGTGCGGCACCGGAGGATGGCGCCACCACCTGGACGCCGGTCTTCTCAAGGAGCCCTGTATGCAACCGTGTAGCCGCCGCACCGTCCTCGCCGTCTCCCTCGCGCTTGCCGTGACAGCGGGCCCACTGGCGGCCCCCGCCTTCGCCGCGCCCGCCACCGCCTCACACGCGACGGCGGCGCCCGATGCCGCGGCGCTGAGGGCCGCGCTCGCCGGTCTGCCAGGTATCGACGCGACCGCCGCGCTGGTCCGGGTCGGCGGCACCGACGGCAGGTGGCGGGGCAGCGCGGGCGTACACGATCTGGCCAGTGGACGGGCGGCAGACCCCAACGCCCTTTTCCGGGCCGGTTCGACGACGAAGGCCGTGACGGCGGCGACCGTGCTGCGGCTCGCGGCACAGGGCGGGGTCGAGCTGGACGCGCCGATCCAGCACTACCTGCCGTTACTGCTCACCCCGGACTTCGAGCCGATCTCCGTACGCCAGTTGCTGAACCACACCAGCGGCATCCAGGCGGGCGACGGCTGGGGCGACGCCTTCGAGGACCAGTACGCGCACCGCTTCGACACCCTGCCCCCGGCCCAGGTGGTGGCGTCCGCGGTGGCGAAGGGCCCGGAATTCGCCCCGGGCGAGCGGCAGCATTACCTCAACATCAACTACACGATCCTCGGCATGCTGATCGAGAAGGTCACCGGACGTTCCTACGCCTCCGCGGCCACCCGCCTGGTGCTGCGCCCGGCCGGGACGCGCCACACATACTTCCCGGGCACCGACCCGCGCGTCCACGGTCCGCACAACCGCGGCTATCAGGTGGTCAAGCGCTCCGACGGGAGCACGCGTTTCGTCGATGTCACGGACTGGAACCAGTCGGACCGCTGGGCGGCGGGCGACATGATCTCCACCACCGCCGACCTGGAGCGGCTGATCACGGCGGTCTTCCGGGGACGGATCGTGCCGGAGCCGCAGTTGCGGGAGATGTTCACGCTCCCGCCGGGGATCGACGACGCCATCTACAGCGCGGGGCTCCAGCGGTTCGAGTACGACCACACGGTCTACTGGCTCAAGTCCGGTGCCCGCTACGGGTACAGCACGGCGGTCGCGGCCACCCGGGACCTGAGCCGCACGCTGGTCTACTCGGTCAACTCCACCGATGCCAAGGGCACGTCGCGGAACCCGGTCGCCGAGCGCATCGCCATGGCCGCGCTGGCGCGGTAGGGGCGTGTGCCAGGGCCGGTGTTCCTCCTGTCGACGACGGTCACCTCGAACCCGGCGCAGCGCTTCAGCAATGTGACGGCTCGTCAGCGAGTTAGCGGCTGTGTGGAGTCGGCGGTCACAGGGGTTCTGCGGGCGGTACTCGGGGCAGCGGGTCGAGGTGGGCGGCGGCGGGGTCGGTGAGGAATGCGGTCAGGGTGTGGGCGGCCTCGCGGCGGCGGGCCGCACGGGGCGAGGCCGGTGGGGTCGATGAGGGCGCCGTCGGTGTCCTCGCGCAGGACGGGGGCGCTCCAGATCACGGACCGGGCGAAGGAGTCGGCGCCCGCGCGGACGGCGGCCGGGCCTGCGGTGGTGAGCCGGTGCTTGTCGCGCAGGACGAGGACGGCCCGACCGGACAGCCGACGGAATTCGGCGATCCGGCCCTTGCCCGACGTGCCCCGGTCGAGGGTCAGTTCACTGGATCCGGCGCCGGTGGAGAGGGACGCGGTCAGCAGGAAGGGGGTGTCGAAGCGGCGGACGAGGAGGAGTGTTCTCCCCGCTTCACCCTCGGGCCGGTCCGGGTCGGCGACCAGGCCGAAGAGGGGACGGTCCGGGTGGCTGCGGAACTCGGCACGCGATGGGGACACGGTGGGACTCACTCTCCGCCGGGCGGGACGGTCGGGGCATCGACCGATGCTAGGCGCTCCGCTGGGTGGGGCGTGAAGGGGGCGTTGGTTTGTGTGCGGGGTGTTGTAGTCGGACGGACGCGCCGTCCCCCGCGGCGGTGTTGTGGCCCGGACGGGCCGTCCATTGCCCGCGGCAGCGTCGTGGCTGGGCGCGCCCAGGCGGCGGAGCCGCATATCGACACAGCCCCGCGCCCCTTTGGGGCACTGCCTGGACCCCCGGTCCTGATGCGGCCCCGGCACTTCTGTCGTCCGGCCGGGATACCTGACCGGGACACCTGACCGGGACACCTGACCGGGCCCGGGTCCGGCACACCGGAGGAGGACCTTCATCAGCGCACGGCCGTGACCGCGGCCGCGGCCTCGCCAGGTCGGCAGCAGGTCGAAGTGCGTCGTCGAGCACAAAGGCCGACTCCGGTTCCGGGTGGACGTAGGGGGGCCGCGAAGGCGGCGGGGAAGACCGCGGGGTCCGCGGGGTGCGGACGGCTGTCCCGGCCCACGTGTGCAAGGCGGACGGCTACCCCGGCCGACGTATGCGGTGCGGACGCAGATGTCCTCGACGGCGTCCTAGTCGGCGGGACGGTAGGCGTACGACGGAAGAGGCGGGCATCCGGGCGTCCTGACCACCTGGGAACACTCCCACCGGGAGCGGACGCGGAGTGCGGGCTCCGCGTCCGCCCGTGCTCGCTACAGCGTGCGCTCCAGCGCGTCCGCGACCAGCCTCACGAAGCGGCCCGGCTCCTTGGGCCGCCCGCCCTCGGCGAGCACCGCCAGCCCGTAGAGCAGTTCGGCGCTCTCCACCAGACCCGAGCGGTCCTCGCGCGCCTTGTACGCCTGGTTGAGGCCCTTCACCAGCAGGTGGTCGGGGTTGAGTTCGAGGATCCGCTTGGCCGCGGGCACCTCCTGCCCCATCGCGCGGTACATGTTCTCCAGCGCCGGTGTGAGGTCGCCCGCGTCGGAGACGACACAGGCCGGGGAGACCGTGAGCCGCGACGACAGACGTACGTCCTTGACCTCCTCGCCCAGCTGGTCCTGCATCCAGCCGAGCAGTCCGGCGTACTCCTCGCTCTGCTTCTCCTTCTCCCCGGCGCCCTTCTCCTCGCCGTCGGTCCCGAGGTCGATCTCGCCCTTGGCGACGGAGCGCAGCCGCTTGCCCTGGAACTCGCCGACGGCGTCGACCCACACCTCGTCGACGGGGTCGGTGAGCAGCAGGACCTCGATGCCCTTGGCGTGGAACGCCTCCATGTGGGGGGAGTTCTCGACGCTCTGCCGGGACTCGCCGGTGATGAAGTAGATGTCGTCCTGGCCGTCCTTCATCCGCTCCACGTACTCCTGGAGCGTGGTGGGCCGGTCGTCACCGTGGGTGCTGGTGAAGGTCGCGACGGCGCAGATGGCTTCCCGGTTGTCGGTGTCGGTGATCAGTCCCTCCTTGAGTACCGCCCCGAACTCCCGCCAGAAGGTGGCGTACCGCTCCGCGTCGTTCGCCTTCATGTCCTTGACCGAGGACAGGACCTTCTTCGTCAGCCGCCGCTGGATCATCCGGATGTGCCGGTCCTGCTGGAGGATCTCGCGGGAGACGTTGAGCGAGAGGTCCTGGGCATCCACCACGCCCTTGACGAACCGCAGGTAGGGCGGCAGCAGCGCCTCGCAGTCGTCCATGATCAGGACGCGCTTGACATAGAGCTGGAGGCCGCGCTGGTGGCCCTGGGTGAACAGGTCGTGCGGGGCGTGCTCCGGCAGGAAGAGCAGCGCCTGGTACTCGAAGGTGCCCTCGGCCTGGAGCCGGACGGTCTCCAGCGGGGCGCGCCAGTCGTGGCTGATGTGCTTGTACAGCTCGTGGTACTCGTCGTCGGTGACCTCGTCGCGCGAGCGCGCCCACAGGGCCTTCATCGAGTTCAGCGTCTCGGGCTCGGGCGTGGAGTCGTCGCCCTCGCCCTTCTCCGGGACCATCCGGATGGGCCAGGTGATGAAGTCGGAGTAGCGCTTCACGATCTCCCTGATCTTCCAGGGAGCGGTGTAGTCGTGGAGCTGGTTCTCGGGGTCGGCCGGCTTGAGGTGGAGCGTGACGGCGGTGCCCTGCGGCGCCTCGTCGACGGTCTCCAGGGTGTACGTGCCCTCGCCTCGGGAGCTCCAGCGGGTGCCCTGGGTCTCGCCGGCCCTGCGGGTCACCAGGGTCATCTCGTCGGCCGCCATGAAGCCGGAGTAGAAACCGACGCCGAACTGGCCGATGAGCCCCTCGGCGCCGCCCGCGTCCTTGGCCTCCCGCAACTCCCGGAGGAACTCGGCGGTTCCCGAGTTGGCGATGGTGCCGATGAGCCGGCCCACCTCGTCGTACGACATCCCGATGCCGTTGTCCCGCACGGTGAGCGTACGGGCGTCCTTGTCGACCTCGATCTCGATGTGCGGGTCGGAGGTGTCGGCGTCGGGCACGTCGTCGCGCAGCGCCGCGAGGCGCAGCTTGTCCAGCGCGTCGGAGGCGTTGGAGACGAGTTCGCGAAGGAAGACGTCCTTGTGCGAGTAGACCGAGTGGATCATCAGCTGGAGCAGCTGACGGGCCTCTACTTGGTAATCAAACGTTTCGGTCGGCATGCTCGGTGTTTACCACACAGGTCCCGCTGTCGCCGGATCCGGTGACCGGCACGTCAAGGCATCAAGTCAGCGCGCTGGTCCGGTTGTTCGACGGGTATCCGCGGGTATCCGCCGCCCGCTGCCCGGGCCCCGGGCCCGCCGCCCCACTTCGATCACGTCTACTCCGGGAACCTCCAGGGCACTTGGCCGGCCATGGCCGCCGAGATCGCCGCCATCCGGGCCACCGCGGGCGTGGGTGCCATCGTCGAGCCGGGTGTGCGAAGAAGACCGTTCCCGGCCGGGGTTGGGGCCGAGAGTTGTGGCCGGGGCCGGACTGGACGTCCGCGGGATCCTCGGCGAGAGTCGGTGCCGTGTGCCTCCGCTCCCCGGACGGAAGGACAGACCCCGTGGACCTCACCCGGATGCAGGACCTGGCCGTACGGATCCATGACCGCTACGACGAGCTGAACCGCCATGAACGCGGGCGGGTCTGGTCGCGCAACGAGTTCATGCTCGGCTTCATGGGAGACGTCGGTGACCTGGCCAAACTCGTCATGGCCGAGGAGGGTGCGCGCGAGGCTCCGGGCGGTCGGGCCGCGCTGGAGCACGAACTCGCCGACTGCCTGTGGTCGGTGCTGATCCTCGCGTACCGCTATGACGTGGACCTCGAACACGCCTTCCGGCGCACCATGGCGGAGCTCGACGAGGCCATCACCGCCCGGCTCCCGCGGCTGCCGTGACGCGGGAACCGCGGGGCGCGGCGGTCGGTCGTCCGCCCGGCCCGGTCACCGCCCCACGTCCCGGCCACGGATGTCGTCCAGGAACTTCGCGCCGGAGCAGGAGCGGTGCACGGCCCGCGGCCCGCGCGCACGGCGACCACCGGCGGGCGGCCGTCGCGGTGGGCACGGGCTCCTTGACGACGCTCATGGTGTCACCGCCTCGCAACCGGCCTTCGGCGCAGCGGTCATGGGCGCCGGGGTGACGGGGACGACCGAAGCGGGTGGCGGCGCGGAGAGCTGCGGATCCACCGTGACGAGGGTGACGCCGAGCGGGGCGAGCAGCGCACGCAGCGCGGGCTCGGCCAGTACGATCCACGCCTGCTCGCGGCCGAGCGTCGCGGTCAGGCGCCGCACCGAGGTGAATCCGACGGCCGTACGGCCGCCCGGAGGAGTGCGGAAGACACATATCGCCTGTCCCCACGGCCCCGGCCGGACCGGGACCAACAGTGGTCCGGCCGGGGGCCGATCAGCGGGCTCGGGGTCGTCGCCGAGGAGTTCTGTCATGGGATGCCTCCGAGAGGATCCGTGTGCTGACATGGAGCTGCTTGACCGCCCCGGACGCGGGGAGGCGGGCCGGGGCGTGGTGTCGACGTTAGGCCCTCCCCCTCGGCTCTCCGACGCCCCATGACGCGATGCTGACGGGCGACGGCCCAACGCTGACGGACCCCTGACACGGCACCGGCACGGCACGGCTACGACCTCGGCCGGGCCCCCGCCCACGGCCGGGCGGTGCGGGGCGGGTCAGTGGGGGTGGGGTTCGTCGCGGTGGGCGGGGCCGTGGGGTTCCTCGCAGTGGCCGGGACCTTCGGTCTGCTCACCGGGACGGGTGACCTGGAGGACGGACTCGGCGACATGGTCGACCTGGAGGGTGGTGTGGGTGATGCCGTAGTCGTGCCGCAGGAGTGCCTCCAGGTCCCGTCGGACAGCGTGGCAGTCGCCGTCCGGGGCGACCAGGACGTGCGCGGACAGTGCCGGCTGGCCCGAGGTGATCTGCCAGACGTGCAGGTCGTGGACCTCGACGACGGTCGGCCGGCCGACGAGTGTGTCGCCCAGCAGGTCCGGGTCGACGTCGGCGGGGGCGGCCTCCAGGAAGATCCGGCCGGACTCGCGCAGCAGCCCGTACCCGGCCTTCGCCATCAGGGCGACGACGACGAGCGTGGCGATGGCGTCGGCCCGCGCGAAGCCGGTGAACACCACGATCAGGGCGGCGACCGCCGTACCGATGAAGGCGAACAGGTCGTTCAGGATGTGCTGGTAGGCGCCCTCGACATTGAGCGAGGCCCGGTTGGCCTTGGAGAGACACCAGGTCGCGACCACGTTCACCGCGATCCCGGCGAGCGCTGTGACCAGCATCGGACCGCCCGCCACCTCCGGTGGCGCGATCAGCCGACGTACCGCCTCGTAGGCCAGCCAGGCACCGAGCAGCAGCAGGGTCAGCCCGTTGGCCTGGGCGGAGAGGATCTCGGCCCGCTTCAGGCCGTAGGTGTATCCGCCGCGGGCCGGCCGGGCGGCGAGCCGCATGGCAACGAGGGCGAGCACGATGGAGACCGCGTCGGTGAGCATGTGTGCCGCGTCCGAGATCAGCGCCAGCGAACTCGCAACGATGCCGACCACGACCTCGGCGGCCATGAACACCGTGATCAGCGTCAGCGCGATGGCCAGCCAGCGGCGGTCGGCGTCCGCCGCCACGCCGTGCGAGTGGCCCGCGTGCCCGATCGCTCCGTGGTCGTGTTCCGCGCCGTGGTCGTGTGCGCTCATCTCGTGTGCCTCCCCGCTCGCGACGGATGCCCGACTCGCAGTGAAACGCATGCCCGAGGCAAACACCAAAGGCTGCACCGGTGACCGTTGTCATGTCCGTTAACCCGCCGCTGACCTGCATAAATTCCTGCCGCATCGAAATGGTCCGGGAGCTGGCGACGGCATGGCCCGTCCGCCACGCCGACCAGCCGCCGCCCGGACCGGTGAACACGGAAACGCGGCTCCGCCGTATGCGACGGGGTGATCGCGACGCCCCGCGGCGCACGCACCGGCCGGGCGTGGGATCCGGCCGGGACGAAGGCCGCCGGGTCGGGCGGAACCAGCTGGGAGGAGCCTGCCGCGTACTCGTACACGCTGACGTCGAGCGCGGGGGAACGGGCGCTGATCGGCACCTTCCGGGTGACCGTTCGCGACGGCGAGGTGGTGAACGCGGTCGGACTCGACGAGAGCGGTCGGCGCGTGGCGGAGCAGTCACCCGCCGCCCTCCCCACGCTCGGCGACCTCCTCGCGGAACTCGACGGGGCACGGCGAGAGAACGCCGCGAGGGCCGAGGCGGACTACGCGGCCGACGGGCACCCGACACGCATCGCGCTGGACTGGGCGGAGAACGCGGTCGACGACGAGGCGCTGTACGTCGTCAGCGCGTTTCGGCCCGCCCGGCCGTAGTCGCGCCGTAGGCGCACCAGGAGGCAGGCCGTATCCGAAGGCAGACCGTGTCAGGAGGAACTCGGCGCCGGGCTCGGGCCCATCCCGGACATGTGGACGATCGTGCCGCCGGTCGTGGACCTGAACCGTTCGAGCGACTCCGGCTCGGCGCTGATCACCCAGCGCGATCCCACCAGGAAGTCGCCCTGGTACATGGCGGCGGTGTCCAGCCAGGTCCGCTGGAACCGCTCCTCGGGGAAGGTGGTGATGAGGTAGTCGGCCCGCTCGGTGTGGCAGACGCCCTGCCGCAGCTCGTCCGCCTCGATCCGGATCTTGGCCTTGCAGTTCGTCAGACGCGCGATGACCTCGACCTTCGCGGGCGCCACGACCTGGGCCTGCACGGCGGAGATCGCGGGGCTCTTCGACGCCCTGCTCTCGCGGGCCGCGTCGCCCTCGCCCCCGCCGCAGGCCGCGGACAGGGGCAGGAGGGCCAGACTTCCGGCGAAGGCGGCTCCGCGGACCACACGGGCGGGAGTGAAGGTGCGGCCGGGGTGTGATCGCGGTTGCTGCTGGGGCACGTCGCTCGCTCCGTTGTCGGGCCTGCGCGGTCCGCGCGGTGGACGGACGGTCGAGGGGAGATACGGACGAACACCGGTGCGTGTTCACCCGATGCGGCGATCGCATGCATGTCGCCGTCCCCACCCCACGGCCCCTCGCCCGCGGACTTCCGGATCCCCCCGGCCACGGCCCGCCGTCCGACGGACTTCCGGATCCTCGCGCCGCGGCCCGCCGCCCGGCGGACCTTCGGGCAGATCGACGATGCCGGTACGGCCTCCGGCCGACGCGTCGAGAGCGCGAGTGCGCCCCGGCACGCCCCGCCGGAACTTTCCGCACATGGTCGACTACCGTGTGTGCCCATGGTGGCTCGGTCGGTACGTCGCGAGCTCCGGCCCGTGACACCGGCCGGAGCGGCACTGGTGCTGCTGCTCGCCGTACTGGTCCACCTGCTCGGCTGTGCCCACGGTCCGACGTTCGCGGGACCCGCCCCGGCCGACACTCCCCTGCTGGCCGGGGCGGCCTACGGCCGGGTGTCGCCGCCTTCCGCCGTTCCGGTCACGCAACCCGCGCCGCCCTCCGGGGACGATCTGGCGCACTGCGAAGACGGGGACGAGCCGACGGTTCTGCCGCCCCGGGACATCGCCTCACCCGTCCCCGCCGCGGACGGCACCACACCGCCCACCGCGGCAGACGACAAGCTCCCGGCCCCGAGGACGGGCCCGCCCGCGGGTCCGGCTCCCGGTACGGACACGGCCGGCCGGTCGAGGGCCCGCCTGGGCGTGTGGAGGTCCTGATCGGCCGCTGAGCCGCACGACGAGCGGAGGCTTCGGGCCTGCCGCCGCGATGTGCGCCGACCGATCAGTCCCCCACTCCTTCGACCACGGCGGCCGACCACGTGCTCGTACTCCTCGGCCGCGGGAGAAGCACGCCATGAACCAGCACGACGGCACTTCGCTGCCGCATTCCCCCGTCCCGCATTCCCCCGTCCCGCATTCCCCTGTCCAGCCTTCCGCCGTCCAGCCTTCCTCCGTCCAGCGCTCCCCCGCCCGGCACGCGCCCACCCCGCACGCACCCGCCGTGCACGCCCCCGCCCGGTTGCCGGCCGACGCCAGAGATCCGCTGCACACCCCCGCCGGACTCGTCGGCGACACCCCCGTCCTGTGGATCGGCGCACCCTTCACCGCCGCCGGACGCGGCTTCTGGGCCAAGCTCGAAGGGCACAACCCCGGCGGCATCAAGGACCGCACCGCCCTGTACATGGTCCGTGCCGCCCGTGAGCGCGGTCGGCTGCTGCCCGGTGCCCGCGTCGTCGAGTCGACCTCCGGCACCCTCGGTCTCGGTCTGGCCCTGGCCGGCGCCGTGTACGGCCACCCGGTCACCGTGGTCTCCGACCCCGGCATGGAGCCCCTGATGACGGGCCTGCTCACCGCCTACGGCGCCGAGGTCGACCTGGTCACCGACCCGCATCCGGAAGGCGGCTGGCAGCAGGCCCGCCGCGACCGCGTCGCCGAGATCCTCGCCGCCGTCCCCGACGCCTGGTGTCCGGACCAGTACCACAACCCGGACAACGTGGCCGCCTACGCCCCGCTCGCCCGCGAACTGGTCGCCGGGCTCGGCCGTATCGACGCCCTGGTGGTCTCCGTCGGCACCGGCGGCCACTCCGCGGGCATCGCATCCGTCCTGCGCGGCTTCTTCCCCCGGCTGCGCGTGGTCGGCGTGGACACCACCGGTTCCACCATCTTCGGCCAGCCCGCGGCACCCCGTCTGATGCGCGGTCTGGGCAGCAGCATCTACCCGCGCAACGTCGCCTACGACCTCTTCGACGAGGTGCACTGGGTGGCCGCGCCCGAGGCGGTGTGGGCCGCCCGTCAACTGGCGCGGCACCACTACGCCACCGGCGGCTGGAGCGTGGGTGCGGTCGCGCTGGTCGCCCGCCGGCTGGCCCGCATCCTGCCCGCCGATGACCGCATCGCCGCCGTCTTCCCCGACGGGCCGCAGCGCTACGTAGGCACCGTCTTCGACGACGCCTACTGCCGGCGGCACGATCTGCTCGGGCACCCGCCCGCCGACGAGCCGGACGAGATCCACGACCCCGGCGAGCGGGCCGTCACCCGCTGGACGCGCTGCACCCGGGTCACCGACCCGCTCGCGGGTGACCGGGTTCCCCGGTTCTCGGGTGCCGTTACCCGGTTCCCGGGGGCCGTGCGATGAGGAACCTCTGGCGGCAGACCCGCTCTTTCCCGCCCGCCGTACGGCTGTTGATGGCCAATCAGTTCGCCATCAACCTCGCCTTCTACATGCTCATGCCCTACCTGGCCGTCCATCTCTCGGGTGCGCTCGGTCTCGCCGCCTGGGCGGTCGGACTGGTGCTGGGCGTGCGGAACTTCTCCCAGCAGGGCATGTTCCTCATCGGCGGCACCCTCGCCGACCGCTACGGCTACAAGGCCCCGATCATGGCGGGCTGTCTGCTGCGCACGCTCGGTTTCGGGCTGCTCGGCTGGGTCGACAACCTGCCCGCGCTGGTCGCCGCCTCCGCCGCGACGGGTTTCGCGGGCGCCCTGTTCAACCCCGCCGTGCGCGCCTACCTCGCCGTCGAGGCGGGCGAGCGCCGCGTGGACGCCTTCGCCCTCTTCAACGTCCACTACCAGGCGGGCATGTTGCTCGGCCCGCTCGTCGGACTCGGCCTGCTGGCCGCCGACTTCAGGGTGGTCGGCACGACGGCGGCGGGCGTCTTCGCCGTACTGACCCTGCTGCAGTGGCGCGCGCTGCCGGCCCGGCACGACGCGGCGGCCGACACCGGCGCCAGGCGGGAGGGGGTGCTCGCCCAGTGGCGCGGGGTGGTGGCCAACCGGCCGTTCCTGCTGTTCGCCACCGCCATGATCGGGTCGTACGTCCTGACGTTCCAGGTCTATCTCGCCCTCCCGCTGGCCGCCGCCGACGCCCTGGGCGCGGACGGTACGGCGGTCACCAGCGGCCTGTTCGTGGTGTCGGCGGCCGTAGCGATCCTGGGTCAGCTCCGGCTCACCGGCTGGGCCAGGCGACGCTGGAGCGCCCAGGAGGCACTGGTGCGCGGGCTCACGGCGATGGGGCTGGCCTTCGTGCCGCCGGCGCTCGTCCCGCACCACGCCGGCGCGGTGGTCGTCGCCGCTCTGCTGACCGCGGTGGTGCTGCTGGCGGCGGGCAGCGCGGTGGTCTATCCCTTCGAGATGGACACCGTCGTCTCACTGTCCGGGGACCGGCTGGTCGCCACCCACTACGGCCTCTACAACACCGTCTCCGGCCTGGGCATCACCCTCGGCAACCTCGCCACCGGGGCGCTGTGGGACTTCGCCGTACGGCACGGCGTCCTCTGGCTCACTTGGGGCGCCCTGGCCGCGACGGGGCTCGGGTGCGCCGCTTCGATCGCGGCGCTCGCGCGCGCCGGGCGGCTCACCGTGCGGCAACCGCGGCGGGCGACCGCCTGACCGCGGTGCCGGTGCCCTGGCCACCGCCGGGCCGTCCGGGCAGCGGCTGTTCACCGCGGTCCCGGCCCGCCGGCACGGCACCGCCTGCTCCGGGGCGTGCCCGGCTTCGCCAAGGCGTCGGCCGCGCCCGGTCGGCGGTCCCGCGCGGGGCTATCGGACGGCGCTTCGCGGTGGCCGTTCGCGCAGCGCCCCGTATCCGATGAAGTACGCGGGCAGCCGGCGCAGCAGCCGGGACGAGGCGAGCAGGCCGGCCAGGTGCCGCGCCCTGCGCACGTCGCCCAGGGGCGGGCGCCCCTGTAGGGCGGGAGCGATGAGGCGGGCATGGGCCACACGTTGCAGTCCCTGGGTGGCGACGGTGGTGGGACGGCGGCGGCGCTGGATGCCGCGCACATCGTGCAGGCCGACGGTGCCGCGGCGCAGCGGCCCGACGAGATGGCGGGCGGCGGCCACCGCGTCCTCGACGGCGAGGTTGATGCCGATGCCGAAGACCGGGGACATCGCGTGCGCGGCGTCGCCGATGCACAGCAGTCCGGGGCGGTGCCAGCGGCGCAGCCGGTCCAGGCGGACGTCGAGGAGCTTGACCTCGTCCCAGGAGCGCAGCCGGTCGACGCGGTCCGCGATCCAGGGGACGGCGGCGGCGTACTCGGCGCGGAAGCGGTCGAGCCCGGCGGCGCGGCGGCGGGCGTCGGAGCCCTTGGGGATCAGGGCGGCGCACTGCCAGTAGTCCCCGCGGTCGATCATCGCGGTCAGGAAACGGTCGCCCGCGTGACCGACGAGTCCGCGCGGGTCTTCTGCGTGCCGCGGCAGCCGGAACCACCAGGCGTCCATCGGGCAGCGGTAGCGGCGCAGTCCCAGCTCCGGCCGGTTGCGGGCGAGGGATCCGCGGCCGTCGCAGGCGACGGTGAGGAGGGCGCGCAGTTCTCCGTGGCGGCCGTCGCCGGTGCGGTAGCGCACGCCGGTCACCCGGCCGTGTTCGACCAGGAAGGAGGTGGCCTCGGTACCCATCCGCAGCTGGAAGCAGGGCTCGCGCCGGGCCTCGTCGGCGAGGAGGTCGAGCAGGTCCCACTGGGGCACCATCGCCACATAGTTGTAGGGGCCGCGCAACACCGCGAGGTCGGCGATCGTGACCTGCGACCGGCCGGCCCCGACGGGCATCTGGACGGTGTGCACCCGGCGTTGAGGCAGCCGGGCGAACTTCTCGGCCAGCCCCAGGTCGTCCAGCAGGGCCAGCGTCGAGGGGTGCACGGTGTCGCCGCGGAAGTCGCGCAGGAAGTCGTCGTGCTTCTCCAGGACCGTCACCTCGACACCGGCCCGGGCCAGCAGCAGGGCGAGCACCATGCCCGCGGGACCACCGCCGATGACACAACATGTGGTCCGTTCCATGACAGCCCCGCCTTCCGGAGAGCGGTAATTCATCACCCAATGAATAGGGTACCGGCGGGCCGCCGCAACGGCATCCCGCGGACGGCGGGACTCCGGCGGCGGCCCCAGCGGTCGTGCCGTGTCACGGGGGCGGATGCGCACGCCCCCACCGCACGGCCGCCCCACACGCTTCGGGCGGGGCGGCTTCGGCGTACGGGATCAGCCCTGGAACGCGGGTGTCCCCTGACCGGCTGCCGGTCCTTGCCCCGGCTCCTGTGCGTCCCCGAGGAAGTCCGTCAGTTCGCCCGGTGACCGGCCCTGCGCCCGGGCCAGGGACCAGAACAGCAGGGCGACCCCCAGGGCGCCGGGGTCGGGGGAACCGACGGCCCGCTCACCGACGTAGGAGGCGCGTCCGCGCCGGGCCCGCAGCAGGGCCGTGGCCCGGGCCCCCGCGAGGGCGGCGAGGGCGACGTCGCGCAGGTCCGCCCCCGCCTCCAGGGCGTCCCGGGCCGGGACCAGGGCGTCCACCATCGTGCGGTCGCCGGGCTCCGCCTCCCCGACCCGCTGGATCGCGGCGAGCCCCTCGCGGACCCCGGCGGCCCAGGCCGCGCGGTCGTCCCGGGCGGCGAGGGCGCCCGCGATCTCCTGGAACAGCAGTCCGAGCAGGGGGCCGCTGGTGCCGCCGACCTCGTTCAGGAAGACCTCCGCGGCCACGGCGAACGGCGGTGCGGCGGGCCGGGCCTCAAGTGCCGAGACGACCCGGTCGAGTCCTTCGCGGAGGTTGTCGCCGAAGTCGCCGTCGCCGGAGAGCTGGTCGAGGGCGGTGAGGGTGTCGTGTGCGGTGCGGGCCGCCTGCGCGTAGGTGCGCAGGACGAGATGCCGGTCGATGGTCAACGGGTCGGCTCCAGTGCGGGGAGGGCGGGGGTGCGGGCCGGTGCGTGCCAGAAGGCGGTCCAGTCCTCGCGCAGGGCGGTCAGGGTGAGGGAGAAGCCGCTCATGTCCAGGGCCGGGACAAAGGTCCCGACGAGCCGGCCGGCCACGCTCAGGCCGCGCTTGTCCAGCAACTCGGACACCCGGGCGTGGACGGCGTGCAGCTCCAGCAGCGTGGTCGCGCCGAGGCCGTTGACCAGGAGGAGGACGCAGCCGGCGGCCGGGGGCAGCGTGTCGAGGATCTGCTGGGTCATGCGGTCGACGAGCGGTTCGAAGCCCGGGTGTTCCAGGGTGGCGGCGGCGCGCTCGCCGTGGATGCCGACCCCGTATTCGAGCGTTCCGTCGGGCAGCGCGAACGCCTCGCCGCCCCGGGAGGGCGAGGTCTGGGCGCGTGCGGCGACCGCGAGGCTGCGTGAGGCCGCGGCGAACTCGGCGCCGAGGCCCGCGAGTTCGTCCAGTCCGAGACCTGAGTCGGCGGCGCCGCCGAGGAGCTTCTCCACGATGACGGTGGCGCCGGTGCCGCGGCGACCGGTGGCGGTCTCGGTGCTCTCGGTCGCGAGGTCGTCGTCGACGAGGACGCGGCGCACCGGGATGCCGTCGGCGCGCAGGCGTTCGGCGGCGATGCCGAAGTTGATGCGGTCCCCGGTGTAGTTCTTCACCACGTGCAGCACACCGTCCGGGCCGGCGACGGCCCGGGACGCCTCGTAGACCTGGCGGTTGTGCGGCGAGGCGAAGATCCGGCCGGGGGCGGCGGCGTCCAGCATGCCGCGCCCGACGAATCCGGTGTGCAGGGGCTCGTGGCCGGATCCGCCGCCGGAGACGAGGCCCACGCGCCGGCCGGGGTGCCGGTCGAGGGTGGTGACGTACAGCGGGTCCTCGGTGAGGTGCAGCAGATGCGGGTGGGCCAGGGCCAGGCCGCGCAGGGCCTGCTCCACGGGGTGCTGTTCGGGCAGGAACAGGCTGTTCACCTGGTCTCCTTCGAGGATGCCCCCGCCTTCAGGCCGGGGAGGAATCGAACCACTGCGGAGCAGGGCAGGGAAAGGGGTTTCGCCTTCAGGGCGAAAGACCGCCACACGATCGGATAAGGTGCATGTCGTTCGTTGCGAGAACCAAGCGCGCACACCGTGCCGATCGAGAACCAAGACGGTACTTCCGAGCTTTGCTCAACAAACCGGGCAGGTTCCGTCCCGGCTGGTGTTGAGGGAGTAAGACCTTTCAGGCCGCTGGTCTGTGGGGCTTCCTGAGCCAGGAATCCCCCTGCTTCAGCTGGGGGAGGGTTCAAGACAGCTGGGTCCTTTCGGGAGGTGCGGGGCCGGTGCGCCGGTCGCGGTGGCGGACGCCTCGCCGACCGCGGGCCGGGCGGCGGCCGGGGCCAGGGCCAGGACCACGGTGACGCCGACACCGACGCCGACGCAGTGGTCGATCGGCCGGGCCCGGTGTCCGCCGGCCGCGGCCGGCCGGGCGGTGCCGATCAGCGGGGCGAGACCGCCGCCGAGGGTGGCTCCGATCTGCCGGAGCACCGACAGCCCCGGGTAGCGGACGATGACCGGGTAGAGGTGGGAGAAGAGGGCACCTTGAGCGCCGTACATGGCGCCGTGCCCGATACCGAGTCCGAGGGTCATACCCAACACGTAAGTCCAGAACTGGCCGGTCCGGAGCAGCAGGAAGAACGGCACGGCGAGGATCGCCTGGAAGAGGGCACCGGCGAGGTGAAGGACCGCCCCGCGAGCGGCTAATCTGATCGATCAGATGCTGTATCCACAGCGCCGGACCCTGCCCGGGAACCGGCGCCGCAGCAACCGTTGGAGAAGAAGGGCGATCATGGCCACCCCGTCCGTCCACAGCCGCCGCGGCACCACCCCCCTTGTCGTGGAATCGCTCTCCGAGCAGCTCTACTCGATCCTGTGCGAGCGGATCACCACGGGTGTCTACGCCCCGGGGGCCCGGCTCGACCCGCAGGCCATGGCGACCGAGTTCGGCGTCTCCCGCACCCCGGTGCGCGACACCCTGCAACGTCTGGAGCACGACCGGCTCGTCGAGACCCGTCCGCGCTCCGGCACGTTCGTCACCCGGCCGACCCGCAACGACGTGCACGAGGTCTGCCAACTGCGCAAGGGGCTGGAGTGGCTCGCCACCGGAGTGGCCGCCGGGGCCATGCCGCTGGCGCAGATCGCCGACCTGCGCGACGAGGCCGTTGCCGCCATCCGCGCGGCCGAACAGGGCGACTACGAACCGTTCTTCGCCAGCGACACCCGCATCCACCGCGCGATCATGGCCAGCACCGGCAACAGCCGGCTGATCGCGGCCCACGACTCGGTCGAACCCTTCGTCTACTGGCTGCGCGTCCTCGGCGCGGCCGGCCCGCACCGCTTCGCGGGAGCCACCCGGCGACACCTGGAGATCCTGGACGCCATGGCGGCCCGTGACGTCGGCGCGGCCCAGGAGGCCGCCGCGCTCCATCTCACCGAGGTCGAGGAGTGGGCACTGGCCGACCTGGCCTCCCACGACATCGCCATCTGACCCTTCCCGCGGTCCACCGTGAGCACCGCCGCACTCCGTACCACCCCCGCCGGGTCCGTGTCCGTCAGCTGGAGCGCCACGGCCGACGCGCTCGACGCCACCGCCCAGCGCCTGGTTCCCGCCGCCCAGCGCATGCTCCTCGTCTTCGCCGCGAGCAACTCCTCCGTCGTCTTCGGCGTCGAGGGCGAGCGGACGGGCGCCCGCGCGTCGTCCTGCGGTGGGCCCGGTTGTGCCGTGCCGCCCCCGGTGCCCGTGCGCCGAACCCGCCCGGAGTGACCGGCGCCGCTACAAGGTACCGGTCCGCCACCGGGCCTCCTGCGCGCCGAGGTCCGAACGGTTCGGTACGCGGGTCCGCACGGCGTCCAGCCAGTCCAGCAGGAGCCTGCCGAACGCCTCGTCGACGCGGACTTCGCTCGCCTCGCCGTGCGGGGCGAGCAGCGGCAGGAGTGCACGCGCCGCGGGGTCGCCCCGGTCGCAGGATGCGCACAGCGCCATCTCCTTGAACCCGCCGACCCGTTCCCCGGCACGGTTGCGCCAGGAGTGCGGGTAGCGCACCACGAGGGCCACGGGGGTTGCACAGCGGGTGCAGGGCGGGGTCCGCGCGATCCGCAGTTCGACCGCCGTCGGCCCCTCGCCCGGCGGCGTCATGCGACACCGG
The DNA here is from genome assembly GCF_053601275.1 of Streptomyces sp. NPDC004752. Lineage (NCBI taxonomy): Bacteria > Bacillati > Actinomycetota > Actinomycetes > Kitasatosporales > Streptomycetaceae > Streptomyces > Streptomyces sp. NPDC004752. Next base: position 21,722 of record NZ_JBSGBN010000051.1, read on the forward strand.
TCCAGGCTTCGGCTCCGAAGGTGCCTTTCACGTCGGAGGCGAGGGTGGCGGCGTTCACCTTGGCGGGCAGGGCGTAGACGGTGGTCCGGCGCAGGCCGCGCACACTGAGGTGGACGGGGGTGTCACCGGGGTGCTCGGCGAGGATCCGCTTCAGCTCGTGCACGCAGGAGGCGGTGATCCGGTGGGCGGGCAGGGCGAGGCGCACCGGAGGTCTGCCGCCGTGCTCGGCCGGGGACACGTCCAGCACGCCGAGTTCCCTGCCGAAGATGTTCAGGGTGCCGTCGCGGTCCTCGATCCGGCCCGTCACGGAGATGACGTCGTCCTCGACGAGCGCGTGCTCGACCAACCGGTAGGACGCCGGGAAGAACAGGACCTCGACGGCGGCGTCCCGGTCCATGAGCTGCACGACGGCCCATGCGTTGCCCTGCTTGGTGACCTTGCGCTGGATCCCGGTGATGAGCCCCGCCAGCCGCACCTCCCCCGTGGTGCGGCCGGAGGCGAGCAGTTCGCCGATGGTGCAGTCCCGCGCCCCGGCCAGGATGTGCTCGGCGCCGTCCAGCGGATGGGCGGAGACGTAGAGGCCCAGCATCTCCCGCTCGGTCGACAGCAGTTGTCGACGGGGCCACTCCGCGTCGTCGACGGGCAGATCCAGGCCGAAGGCCGGGCCGTCGCCCGCCGTGTCGCCGAGCCCGGCGAAGAGGTCGTCCTGTCCGAAGCTCGCCGCCTTCTTCACCGGGCTGATCGCGTCGACGGCGTCCTCATGGACGGCGGTCAGGCCCTTGCGGGAATGACCGAGGCTGTCGAAGGCGCCGGCCTTGATCAGCGATTCCACGGCCCGCTTGTTCAGCGCGGGCAGCTCGACCTTGTGCAGGAAGTCGGCGAAGGAGCGGAAGCCGCCCTTGCGGCGGCGGGCGTCGATGACAGCCTCGATGACGCCGTCGCCGACGTTGCGCACGGAACGCAGGCCGAAGCGCACATCGTCGCCGACGGCGGTGAACTCCGCGACGGACGCGTTCACATCGGGTTGCAGGACACGGACGCCGTTCCTGCGCGCGTCGGCGAGGTAGACGGCGGCCTTGTCCTTGTCGTCGCCGACCGAGGTGAGCAGGGCGGCCATGTACTCGGCCGGGTAGTTCGCCTTGAGGTAGGCGGTCCAGTAGGAGACGAGGCCGTAGCCGGCGGTGTGGGACTTGTTGAAGGCGTAGCCGGAGAACGGCAGCATGACGTCCCACAGCGCCTTGACCGCCTCGTCGGAGTAGCCGTTCGCCCGCATACCGCCGTGGAACTTCTCCCACTCGGCGGCCAGGACCTCCGGTTTCTTCTTGCCCATCGCGCGGCGCAGCATGTCCGCGCCGCCCAGGGTGTATCCGGCCAGTTGCCGGGCGATGGCCATGATCTGTTCCTGGTAGACGAGTAGATGGTGGGTGGAGCCGAGGATCGGCTCCAGGGCGTCCTGCAGTTCCGGGTGGATGGGGGTGGGCTCCTGCCTGCCGTTCTGGCGCAGCGCGTAGTTGGTGTGCGCGTTGGCAGCCATGGGGCCGGGCCGGTAGAGCGCGTTGGCCGCGGCGATGTCCTCGAACCGGGTGGGCGCCATCAGTTTCAGCAGGGCGCGCATGCCGCCGCCGTCGAGTTGGAAGACGCCGAGGGTGTTGGCCTCGGCGAGCAGCCGATAGGTCCTGGCGTCGTCCAGGGGGATGACGACGGTGGCGGGATCGCCGTCCAGCGGGTCGACGGTGGCCAGGCCGACGCCCCGGTTCTCACGGATGTTCTCGATGGCCTGGTCGATGACGCCCAGGTTGCGCAGCCCCAGGAAGTCCATCTTGATCAGGCCCATGGCCTCGCACGACGGATAGTCGAACCCGGTGATCCGTGCGCCGTCCGCGGTGCGCAGATGGAGCGGGATCCGGTCGGTCAGCTCCGTCTTGGAGAGGATCACCGCGGCGGCGTGCACGCCGGTGCCCCGGGTCAGGCCCTCCACTCCACGGGCGGTGTCGATCACCCGGCGCACGTCGGGTTCGCTCTCGTACAGCCCGCGGATCTGGCCGGCCTCCGCGAACCGCGGGTGGTCCGGGTCGAAGAGCGCGTCCAGCGGGGCCGGTTTGCCGTTCTGGTCCGGCGGGAGCGCCTTGGTGATCCGCTCGCCGTGGGAGAACGGATAGCCCAGGATGCGTGAGGAGTCCTTGATCGCGTTCTTCGCCTTGATCTTGCCGAAGGTGTTGACCAGGGCCGTGTACGCGTCGCCGTACTTGTCGATGACGTAACGGACCATCCGGTCGCGTCGGCGGTCGTCGAAGTCGAGGTCGACGTCCGGCGGGTTGATGCGCTCGGGGTTCAGGAACCGTTCGAAGAGCAACCCGTGTTCCAGCGGGCACAGTTCGGTGATGCGGGTGGCGTAGGCGACGATCGAGCCGGTGGCCGAGCCGCGGCCGGGGCCGAGGGGGATCTTGTTGTCCCGGGCGTGGCGGCAGATGTCAGCCACGACGAGGAAGTACGAGCTGAAGCCCATCGGTCCGATGACCGCCATCTCGGTCTCGAACCGGTCCAGGACCTGTTGCGGGACCGGATCTCCGTAGCGCATGACCAGTCCTTTGTGCACCTCCTTGCGCAGCCAGGACTCCTGGGTCTCGCCGGGGGGCACGTCGGGGAACCGCGGCATCTCGTCGACGTGGTCGAAGACCTCGTCGTAGGACTCGACGCGCTCGGCGATCAGCAGTGTGTTGTCGCATGCCTGGGGCAGTTCCGCGAACAGGGCGCGCATCTCGGCGGCCGACTTCAGGTAGTAGCCGGAGCCGTTGAAACGAAAGCGCCTGGGATCGTCCTTGTTCTTGCCGACGCCGATGCACAGCAGGTTGTCGTGGGCGTCGGCCTGGTCCTCGGTGACGTAGTGGGCGTCGTTGGTGGCGAGGAGCGGAAGGTCCAGTTCCGCGGCGAGGCGCAGCAGCCCGTCGCGGACGTCGCGCTCGACGGCCAGTCCGTGGTCCATCAGCTCCAGGAAGTAGTTCTCCGGGCCGAAGATCTCCCGGTAGGCCGCGGCTGCGGCCCTCGCCTCGTCGTACTGGCCGAGTCGCAGCCGGGTCTGGATCTCCCCGGAGGGGCAGCCGGTGGTGGCGATGATGCCCTCCGGCCGGCCGGCGATCAGCTCCCGGTCCATGCGCGGCTTCCCGGCCGGGAACTGGCCCTCGTAGCTGGCCTGGGTGCTGAGCCAGAACAGGTTCCGCAGGCCCTGTGCGGTCCGCGCCCACATGGTCATGTGGGTGAAGCGACCGCCGCCGGAGACGTCCTTCGACCCTTCCCCGCCGTCACTGACGGCGCGCCGCCCGCCGGGCCCCAGAACTCCTGCTTCCGGCTGAAGCGGGACGAGGGCGCCACATACGCCTCGATGCCGATGATCGGCCTGATGTCGTCGAAGTCCTTCGCGACCTGCGCGAACTCATGGGCGCCGAACATGTTCCCGTGGTCGCTCATGGCGATCGCGGGCATCCCCTGCCGGCTCACCTCGCCGAACATGGGCCTCAGCTTCTGCGCGCCGTCCAGCATCGAGTACTCGGTGTGGTTGTGCAGATGAACGAAGGAATCCGGCACGGGTCAGTCAGCTCCGTAGCGACAAGGGACAGGGGCAGGGGCAGGGGGCAGGGAGAAAGGCAGGTACAGGAACAGGGAACAACCATCAGTTGTATGACTGACGGCGATCCCTAACCTCCTGGTCAAGGGTCGACGGCGAGGACTGCCCTCTTAATCCCCATCAAAGCCAGCGTCGGGGTGGCGAATCAAACAACCATCCACCGGCGTGGCACAACCCATCGTTGTGTCATTAGGGTGGGCGGTGTGGATCTCAACGCTGTGCGCACCTTCGTCGCGGTCGCGGAATCAGGTCAGTTCCAGCGGGCGGCCGTCGACCTCTCCCTCACTCAGCAGGCCGTCTCCAAGCGCATCGCGGCGCTGGAGAAGGACCTCGGGGTGCGGCTGTTCACCCGGACGACGCACGGAGCCCGGCTCACCATCGACGGGCAGGTGTTCCTGCCGCACGCCCGCGAACTCCTACAGGCCCAGGACCGGGCCGTCGCCGCCGTGTGTCCCGGCCGGCGTGCGCTGCGTGTCGATGTCATCGGCCGCCGGCTCTCGCTGGCGGGCGTGCTGCGCGACTTCCACCGGGCGCACCCCGAGATCGCCCTCGACGTCGTGACCCTCTTCGACGCGGACGCCGCCGTCGCCGCACTCCAGTCCGGCGCCATCGACGCCACCTTCCGCGCCGTCGCCATGCCGGGGCGGAAGCTGCCCGACGACATCGAGGCCACACCGGTCTTCGACGAACCGCTCCAGCTGTTCACCGGCCCCCGCCACGACTTCGCGACCGCCACCGCCCTGACCCCCGCCGAGCTGGCGGGGCAGCGCATCTGGATGCCCGGCAACGCCCCCGGAACCGAGTGGACCGCCTACTACGACGAGCTGGCCGCCGACTTCGGCTTCACCGTCGACACGGTCGGACCCGACTTCGGCGTCGAGGCCCTCCTCGACACCATCGCGGCCTCCACGACGCTGGCGACCTTCCTCAGCGAGCGGACACCTCTCGTCTGGCCCGTCGGCTACGACCTGCGGCGCGTCCCGCTGCACCGGCCCACGCCGGTCTACCCGCACTCGCTGCTGTGGCACACCCGCAACCGGCACCCTGCCCTCGCCACGCTCCGCGACCACCTCGCCACCCTGTGCCCGGAGCACCCCGGGACCGACGTCTGGACGCCGCGATGGGCCCGGCGCCGCACACCACGGCCGACGGTCGACCGCGGTCGCCCTCAGTCCAGCTGAGGCATGCCCCTCAGCTCCCGGGTGTCAGCTCTCGGACGTCAGCTCCCGGTTCGGTTCCCGGACGTCAGCTTCCGGGCGTCAGCTCTCGGACGTCAGCTCTCGGACGTCCGGTCAGTCTCTTCGACGCGTTCGCGTGCCCAGCCCAGGAAGGCCCGCACCGCCGCGTCGGGAAGGGGCTCCGCGGATGCGCGCGGGCGCTCGAAACTGCGTACCGCGGCCTCGACCAGCGGCCGGAAGTCCGCCTCGGCCGTGGCGATCTCGTGTGCCGCCGCGCGCTTGGCCGACCAGCGGCCCGTACGGCAGAACACCACCGAGCGACAGCCGTTGAGGACGCGGTTGTCCGCGAGGTGGCCCGCACCGGCGCTGTGCTCACGCAGGGAGGCGCGGATCGCGGTGAGCAGCTCCGGGTGCCGCGGCGCGGTGATCGCCTCCCGTGCGGGGCGGCCGAACAGCGAGATCCCGCGCTGGTGGGCGACGGAGCGGTCGATGACGTACCAGAACGCGGGAGAGCCCGTGGCGTCGAAGTCGGCTCGGTTCGGCAGTTGCGCGCCGGTGTTGAGGTTCAGCAGATACCCCGCCGCGCCGGACGGCCGGGCGGCAAAATCCGCCGCATAGACCACCAGTTCCAGCCCGGCCGCGGGGCAGAACAGTCGCGGGTGGGCGAGGGTCTCGGCCAGGTCGTGCAGCGCCGACCGCGGCAGTGCCGGGTCGACCACGACGGTGATGTCGATGTCGCTGCGCCCGTGCCGGTAGTCGCCGAGCGCCAGGGAGCCGACGCCGACGACGCTCACCAGCCGGGGTCCGCACACCGTGCTGGTGCGCCGGACGAGTTCCTCCAGGTAGCCGCGCAGTTCGTCGGGGACGGCCCGCGGCTCTTCGAGCGGATGGATCACCCGGCCAGTATCCCCGTTCGCACCCGGTGAAAACGACCTTCGTCCGGGGTGGGACGGCCGCGCATTTCGGGGCACTCGGGGAGACGCAAGCGATACACCACCGTAGGCAAGGAGCGGTCATGGCCGAGCAGAAGTCGTCCTCGCGTCCTGTCGCGCCCCTGCGCGCCGCGGCCTCGGCGGTGCGCAGAGTGCCCGGCGCCGAGGCGCTGAGCAGGGCCGGCGAGGGAATACTGGACAAGGTCGAAGCCGTGTCGCCCCGCGGACGGCGGCTGGTCGTCTACACCGGTGCCGGGGTGCTCGGGGCGGTCGGTGTGGTCGAATGGCCCGTCGCCCTCACCGGAGCGGCGGTGGTCTGGCTCACCCAGGCACGCGCCGGGCAGACCGAGGGGAAGGCGCCCGCGGCGGGCGCGGGCTCGGTCGCGTCGGTGAAGGCCCACCGTGTCGAAGCGCGCGAGAAGGCCCCCGCCACCGCGTCGAAACGCGCGAGCACCGGCCGCAGGAAGTCGGCGACGGCGTCGTCGGCGTCATCTGCATCGACATCGTCGCCGGCACGGAAGAAGACCGCGCCCGCGGCCCGGCGGGGCACGGCCGCCAAGGGCGGCACGAGTACCCGTACGACGAAGAGCGGTACCAGCGCCCGTACGACGAAGACCGGTACCGGCACCCGTACGACGAGGAGCGGTACGAGCAGCCGTACGACGACGAGGCAAGGGCGCACCACCCGCTGAGCCACGCCCAGGGAGAGTGATGCGTCATGGTGCTGGGGTTGCTGACCGTTCCCTCGGACACCGTCCGGGTGCTGCCCGCGGCGCCCCGACTGCTGGCGCGGGCGGCCGCGCCGGCGGCCGGAATCGCCGCCGGGGCGATCGCCGGGACGGCTCGGGCCGGGGTGCGCGGCATGGACGGCGCGGTCCGGTTGGCCCGGGTCGTGCGCACCGCCCTGCCCGGCTCAGCGGCACAGTGGCGCGCCGGCGCGCGGGCCCATCTGGCGCTGCGCCCCGCGGACCCGGAGACACCGGCCGAGCGGACACGCCATCTGGCCCGTCGGCTGGCCGAGGAGGTGAGCGAACACCCGGATGTGCTCTTCGCCTACTGGGACGAAGGTCTGGAACGCCTGGTGGTGGCCGGGACCGAGGACGTGGTCGGTGACGATGTCATCGACCACGCGCTGCGCCTGGCGGACCGCTGCGGACTCGCCCCCGCCGACGGCGGCCCCGAGGAGACCACGCATCCGGCCGACCCGGCCGGGGTACGGGCGGCGGCGGCCCTGCTCGCGGCCGACGCGGTGGGCACGGGCGCGGCGATCGCGGCGTACTTTCTGCGCCTGCCGCCGTCGCCCCGCGCGGTGACCGCCGTTGTGACACTGCTGCGGGAAAATCCGCGTTTTCGCGCACTGCTGCGGTCCCGCATCGGCCACTTCGGCATGGACATGACACTTACCTGCGCGAACGCCATCGCCCACGGAGCCGGGCAGACGCCCGCCTCGCTGCTGCTCGACGGAGCGCTGCGGGCCTGCCAACTCGCGGACACCGTGTCCCGGGTGGCCTTCTTCGACACCTATCACGACAGGCTCAGCGCACCCGACCGCATCGGCATCGCGGACCACGGCTCAGAGCGCCCCGCACTGCGCGCCTCGCCCGCCCAGGAGTACGCCACCCACGCCTCGCTCGGCAGCGTGCTCGGGGCGGCCGCGACACTGCTCGTCAAACACGACACCACCGAGGCGGCCGAGGCGGTGCTCTCGGGGTCGCCCAAGGCCGCGCGCTACGGCCCGGCGGCGTTCCACGCCCTGCTCGGTGCCGCACTCGCCCGATCGGGCGTCCTCACCCGAGAGCCGGAGCGGCTGCGGCAACTGGAGATGGCGGGCACACTCGTCCTGCATCCCAGCGCGCTGCGCACCGGACAAGGCGAGGCCGACCCGTGGGCGGAACCCGTGCTGGACGCGGCGCGCCGGGCCAAACTGCACGTCGTCCTCGTGGACGACCCCGCGCTGGAGGACTTCACCGGCCTCGCCGACCAGGTCGTGGACGCGCGGCGACCGCTGGACGACGTGGTCCACGGGCTCGGCGACGACGCGGGCGCCGTCATCACCGTCGCCCGGATCCGCTCCCGCGACGACCAAGTCGTGCTGGACGGGCTGCTCGCCGGGGACATCGCCTGCGCCCTCACCGACGCGGGCGGCGCCGTCGTCTGGGGCGCGGACGTGCTCGCCCTGCACGGACTCTCCGACATATGGCGGGTGTTGAGCGCGATACCGGCGGCCCGTCGCGTCGGCGGCCGGGCACAGACCCTGGCACGGTCGGGCGCCGCGCTGTCGGGGCTGCTGGTGGCCATCGGCGGGTCGAAGGGCGGCCGGGGACGGCGCGCCGCGCTGCCCGGACTGCGGCACGCCCCCGTCGACATCGCGGCGGCCACCGCCCTGCTGACCGCCGCCCGCGCGGCGCTCGGCGTCGCCGCGGCCGACCCGCCGAGCCCGCGGCCCCGGGTGCACTGGCACGAGTTGGAGGCGGATGAGGCCCTGGACCGGCTGGAGCACGAACCCGCCGCACGCCACGGCGCGTTGGAGCAGGCATCGGTCCAGGCCCACCGAGCGGCTCAGACCGCGTGGCACACCGCCGTCCTCACCCCCGTGTGGTGGACGGTGCGCCTCGCCAAGGCCGTACGCGACGAACTGGACGACCCGCTGACCCCCGTGCTGGCCGTCGGCTCGGCCGCCTCCGCGATCCTCGGTTCCGTCGTGGACGCGCTGCTCGTCCTCGGCGCCCTCGACATCAACGCGCTGGTCGGCGGCATCCAGCGGCTGCGCGCCGAGCGTGCCGTGTCCGGGCTGCTCGCCCAGCAGAAGCGGACCGCGCGCGTCGCCCCGAGCCTGCGGGCCGAGCCGCACACCGTGGACGCCGCCGATCTGACACCGGGCGACGTCATCGAGTTGCAGACCGACGACGTCGTGCCCGCCGACGCCCGGCTGCTGTGGGAGGACGGCCTGGAGGTCGACGAGTCGGCGCTGACCGGGGAGTCCCTGCCGGTGGAGAAGCAGATCGAGCCGACCCCGCACGCCGCGGTCGCCGACCGGCGCTCCATGGTGTTCGAGGGTACGACCGTGACGGTCGGGCACGCCCGCGCCGTCGTCGTGGACACCGGCGACCGCACCGAGGCATCCCGCGCCGTGCGGCTCGCCGCCCGTACCCCGCCGGCCGCCGGCGTGCAGGGCAGGCTGCGGGAACTCACCGGCAGGGCACTGCCGTTGACGTTCGCGGGCGGAGCCGCGATCACCGGTCTCGCGCTGCTGAGGGGCACATCCGTCCGGGAAGCGGTCAGCGGCGGGGTCGCCGTCGCGGTGGCGGCCGTGCCCGAGGGCCTGCCGCTGGTGGCCACGGTGGCGCAGTTGGCGGCGGCCCGGCGGCTGAGCCGCGGTGGAGTCCTCGTGCGGACGACACGGGCCCTGGAGGCGCTCGGCCGCATGGACACCATCTGCTTCGACAAGACCGGCACCCTCACCGAGAACCGGCTGCGGCTGGCGAAGGCGACCGACCGGCGCGGCACGGTCCACCCGGTGGACGACCCGGCCGCGGCCGATACGCTGCGCGTCGCCGCGCGGGCCTGCCCCCGTCTGAACGGCGGCGCGGACCGACCGGTGCACGCCACCGACGAGGCGGTGCTGGATGCGACCGGACCCGACCCGGACTGGGTGCAGTCGGAGGGGCTGTCGTTCGAGGCCGCCCGGGGATACGCCGCCGCGGTCGGCCGTGCCGGGGACGACGGCCCGAGCCTGCTGGTGGTCAAGGGCGCCCCCGAAACCGTCCTGCCCGCCTGCACCGGGCTTCCCCGGCGGGTCTCCGAGGCGGCCCGGACCCTCGCCCGGGACGGGCTGCGGATCCTGGCGGTGGCCCAGCGGCGGCTGAGCGCGGCCGAGGACCCCGAGGATGTACTCGAACAGGACCTGAAGGGCCTGGAGTTCACCGGCCTGCTCGGGCTGGCGGACACCCCGCGCGAGACGTCCCAGACCCTTGTGCGCGGCCTGCGCGCGGCGGGCGTACGACCGGTGATGCTCACCGGCGACCACCCGCAGACCGCGCAGTCGATCGCCCTCGCGCTGGGCTGGCCCGAGGACACGGCCGTCATCACCGGGAGCGAGCTGGCGGCGGCGGACCGTTCGGTCCGGGCCCGTATGCTGCGCGACACGACCGTGGTGGCGCGGGTCGCCCCCGAGCAGAAGCTCAAGGTCGTCGAGGCGCTGCGGGACGCGGGCCGTGTGGTGGGCATGGTCGGGGACGGCGCGAACGACGCGGCGGCGATCCGCGCGGCCGACGTCGGCGTCGGCATCAACGCCCGGGGTTCGTCGGCCGCGCGCAACGCCGCCGATCTGGTCCTGACCGACGACGATCTGACGGTCCTGATCGACGCGGTGCGGGAGGGCCGCGCCCTGTGGCGCAGCGTCGCCGACGCGATCGCCATTCTGATCGGCGGCAACGCGGGGGAGGTCGGGTTCGGGCTGCTCGGCACGCTGCTGTCGGGGAAGGCACCGCTGTCCACCCGCCAGATGCTGCTGGTGAACCTGTTCACGGACCTGTTCCCGGCGATGGCGGTCGCGGTCACGCAGAAGGAGAGTGGAGAGCCGCCGGAGGGGACGTCCGCGGACTCCCCCGAAGAGGCGTCGGCCGTGCTCGGCGCGCCGTTGCTCGCGCAGATCCGCCATCGTGCGCTCACCACGTGCCTGGGCGCCGTCACGGCCTGGCTGATCGGCCGCTGGACGCCCGGTACGGTCCGCCGCTCCAGCACGATGGCGCTGTGCGCCGTGGTCGGCGCCCAGCTCGCCCAGACCCTGCTGGACCGCCGCGACAGCCGCCTGGTCCGCTTCACCTCCCTGGGCTCCGCCGCCGTACTCGTCGCGCTGGTGCAGACCCCCGGCGTCAGCCGCTTCTTCGGTTGCACCCCGCTCGGGCCCGTCGCCTGGCTCGGCGTCACGGCGGCGATCGCGCTGGCCCTGGTGGGGCAGCGTGCCCTGCCCGGCCTGGAGCGGACCGTCGATCGGCTGCGGCCCGCCTGAGCGCTCCGCTGGAGGTGTCGTGATGTGTTGTCGGTCGTCTGCGGCGCCGTCGTGGCTGGTCACGCAGTTCCCCGCGCCCCTTCAGGGCGCTGTCGAACCGCGCAGCGGACTTCACCGGAGCTCTTAGCCCTGGCCAGTGGGCCGCCGGGCCGTCCTCCTGAACGAATCGGGCGCCGCGGGCCGGGAGGCCGCCGTGCTGCGGTTCGCCCCGCCCGGCGGTCCGTCGGCAACCGCCGGGACATTCGCCCCGCCCGGCGGTCCGTCGGCGACCGCCGGGACGGGGGAGGCCCAGCGGATCCGCGTCGCCGACAGGCAGACGATCAGCGCCGAGGCCGCCACCGCGGCCATGCCCGCGACCAGGCCGGCCGCGCCCGCGATGAAGCCGATCAGGGCCGGGCCGACCAGCAGCCCGGTGGTGCCCAGCGCGGCCACCAGCGCCAGGGCGTCGGCCCCCTTCGCCGCCGCGGCCACATACACGCACGGGGTGACGGCCGCCGCGCCGAGGCCCACGCAGGCGAAGCCGGCCAGCGTGGGCACCACCCCGCCGGCCAGGAGGGCGAGCGCGAGACCGAGGCCGGCCACCGCGCTGCCGACGCGCACGACACGTCCGTCGCCCCAGCGGGTGCGCCAGCGGTCGGCGAGGACCCGGGCCACCAGCATCATCACCGAGACGACGGCGATGCCCAGCGGCGCCACCGTCTCCGACGCCTTGGCGATGTCCTTCATATAGAGCGCGGACCAGTCGTTCATGGCGCCCTCGGTCACGGTGCCGAACGCCATGGCACACCCCATCCACAGCGTCGTGCGCGACGGCAGGGTCAGCGCCGAGCGGCGCTTCCTCGCCGCCTCGGGTGCCTGCGGGCCGGTGTCCTTCCGTGCCGCCTCAGCTGGCTGCCGCCCCGCCTCGGTGAGCAGCCCCGGCCGCGCGTAGGCCAGCAGCAGCATCAGCAGGACGACGGCCACGGCGAAGTGCGCCGTGACGGCCGTCGTCACCAGGTTCACCCCGGAGGCCAGCAGTGCGGCGCCGAGCAGCCCGGCGCTGAACGTGGCGTGCAGCTGGGACATGGCGGTGCGCCTGAACCTCGTCTCCAGCTCGGCGCCCTGCGCGTTCATGGCGACGTTCAGCGCGCCGACCGCGACGCCGTCACCGCAGATGATCAGCAGGGCGACCGGGTAGTTCGGCGCCACGGACAGGAGCGCCAGCAACGCGGCGAGGACGAGTGCCGACGCGAGGGCCAGCCGCCGGGAGCCGAGCCGCCGCATGAGGAACGCGACCAGTGGAAAGGAGGCCGCGGCCCCGGCACCGCAGGCCATCAGCAGCACCCCCAGTTCCGTCTCGGACAGTCCGAGCCCGGTCCTCAGCGTGGGCAGACGCGAGGCCCAGGTGGCGTACTGGAATCCGAGAAAGCAGAACAGCGCGGCGATGGCCCCCTTGGCGCGGCGCGACTCGTCACGCACGCGGAACCTGTCGCGCACGCGGAACCCGTCACGCACGCGGAACCCGTCACGCACGCGGGACCTGTCGTGCACGCGGAGCCCGTCACGCACGCGGAACCCGTTCATCAACCCGCTTCCTCCTCTTCGAGGGACCGGCGCGCGGGCACCCCGGTCGACATGTAGACGGCGTGCGGGCCGTAGCCGGAGGGCACGTGGACGTCGTGCCGCGTCCGGTAGCCCTGGGCCCGCCAGAAGCCCTCCCTTGCGTCGATCGCGACGAGGGAGATCCGCTCGTACCTCCGCGCGGCGGCGACGGCCGTGAGATGGCACAGCAGCCGGCGCCCCAGGCCCCTGCCGCGCAGCGGCCCGGCGACGACGAGGTCGTGCAGATGGAGGTTGCGCGAGTGATGGGTCAGGTCCGTGGGCCGGGTCAGGTCCGGGCAGCGGAACATCGGGTAGGGCAGGGCGAGCACATAGCCCGCGATCCGGTCGTCCAGGTCGAGGACGAAGCAGGTGCCGGGCGAGGCCCGCCCCCGGGACTCCAGGGCGGCCCGGCCCTCTGTGAGCGAACTGCCCGCGTAGGCGTCGGCCTCCAGGGCGGCGACATCCGGCCAGTCGGCGTCGGCGATGACACGGATGCGCGGCGGACGGCCCATCAGCATGTCCCCTCCACGGTCTTGACGGGCCCGGTGTGTCCGTCCCGCGTGCAGGTGTACGGCAGCGGGCGGAATCCGTTGAATCCCCGGGTCGTGTAGCTGGTGGCGTAGGCGCCGGCGGACAGGATCCAGACGGGGTCGCCCGAGGCGACGCCGGCCGGTACGCGCGTCCCGTGGTGCCCGGGGCCATAGGCGTCGTCGCTGTCGCAGGTGGGTCCCGCGACCACCGCCGACACGCTGTCCCCGTCCCGGTGGCCGGGGAAGACGAGCCGGTAGCGGAGCTGATCCAGCTCGTAGAGTCCGTTGAACTTGCCGCAGCTCAGATACAGCCAGTGCGCCAGGTCCCCGCCGGGCTGCTCACGGGTGGTCAGCCGGTACACATGTGCCCTGACGGCGCCGTGGTCGGCCACCAGATGACGGCCCGGCTCCATGACGAAGTCGAGGGGTGCGGGGCTGATGTGACGCAGCCGCTCCATGCCGTCGCGGATGACGGCGAACATCTTGTCCAGCGGTGGTTCGAGCGGGCGGCCCCGCCGGTCGAGGTAGCCGAGGGCGGGCAGGCCACCGCCCAGGTTGACGTGGTCGAGCAGGATGCCCCGCGCGTCCAGCGCGGCGATCGTGTCGCACAGCGAGTCGCACGCCTGCCGCCAGGCGCCCTCGGTCATCTGCTGCGAGCCGACGTGCACCGACAGTCCCGCCGGTGTCAGGCCGGTCGCCGCCGCCGCGGCCAGCACCCGCACCGCGTCGTCCCGGGTGCAGCCGAACTTCCGGCCGAGGCCCCACAGGGCGCCGTCGCCGCTGGTGGCGAGCCGGCAGAACACCCGGGCGCCCGGGGCGTGGGTGGCGATCGCCGCGACATCCTGCACGCTGTCGGTGGCGAAGGTGCGGACCCCGAGCCGATGTGCCTCGGCGATGTCCGCGTCGGACTTCACGGTGTTTCCGTAGTGGATCCGGTCGGCGGGCACACCGGTGCGCAGGGCCTGCGCGATCTCGGCGGGGCTCGCCGCGTCGAAACCGGCGCCCCGCGCCGCGAGGCAGGCCAGCACCTCGTCGACGGGGCACGCCTTCACCGCGAAGCACACGGCGGCCTGCGGCAGTTCACCCAGCAGCCGCGCGTACCGGCCCTCGATCCCGGTGAGGTCGAAGACGATACGGTCCGATGTGGCGGAGGCGAGGGCCGCCGACAGCCGCGCGGGCAGGTCCACGCTCACCCGCCCGCGCTCCCGAACCCATGGGTCCCGGCCGCGTGCACCAGCCGTGCCCAGACGTCGGTCAGCAGGGCGAACTCCTCGATGTCCCGCTCGGCCTGGTCGAGGAGCCGCTCTCGGCGGGTGGCCAGCAGTCCGGCGAACGCCTCGTAGCGGCCGCCGAGTTTGCGGTACGAGGTGTCGACGCGGTCCAGCCGCCACACGTTCTCGGCGCGGCCCTGACCGGTGCTCTCGCGCAGCAACTCCACGACGGTGTCGGCCCGGACGTGTCCGTGCCGGTCGAGCAGCGCGTCGCCCGCGACCGCCATCCGGGCGTAGACGTGGTTGAAGTAGAGCATGGACAGCAGGAACTTCACGAACCGCGTCTGGTAGGCGGTGAACCCGGCGTCGGTGCGCCGTTCCGGGGTGTAGAAGTTCTCGATGGTGCGGTTGTGCAGCACGCCGGGGAGCGCGGCGTCGTGGACCAGGTGGATGAGGAAGTAGTCGCTGCCGATGGTGCTGGTCGCCGGGGGCAGCGGTACGCGCTCGTACACCTCGTGGTCGAAGCTGATGTTGCACATGTCCACCCGCATGGGGTCGACGACGGTGAGCGTCGAGTGGTCCTCGGTGAACCGGGCGGAGCCGGCGCCGGTGAACGACTCCTCGACCAGCTGCCGCTTGTTCTCGTCCGGCCAGTCGACGGGCGCCCACAGGCTCACCACGTCGTGGTAGACGCCCCCGTCGATGCGGGCGATCTCGCCGATGTCCACGGACAGTTCACCGATGAACGAGGAACCCACCAGGGACACCGGCCGTCTGACGTGGGCGGGGTCGAGAAGCGTTTCGGTCACACCCGCGGACGCCTCGGCGGCCGGCTTGCCCAGCGACCGCAGTTCGTGATGGATCGGGAAGACCGGGGCGCCGTGCAGGATCTGATAGGCGCTGTCCGAGTCCCTGCGGTGCACGGACCGGCAGCCGAGCGCGGCGGCGATCAGGAAGGCGCGGTTCGTGCAGGCCCCGTAGGAGACGTCACCGGGCAGCAGGAGCCGGAGCATCGTGTCGGGTTCTGCGATGCCGGATCGCTGGATCACGCCGCGCAGGAAGGTCCGCTGCTCCGCCTCGTCGAGGTGGTGGGCGATCACGCCGGGTACGGACGGAAGTTCCGCGACGGCGCGGGCGTGCGCCGACCGGGTGGCGTCGTCGCAGGAGTCGAGGATCAGCAGGCGCACCTCGACACCGAAGTGGCGGGCCGCGTACGCCGCCTCCTCGCCGATGGCGGCGATGGTGGCGGTGCACGCCCGGTTCGTGGGGAGGGCCAGACAGATCCGGTCGGGGCCCCGCCCGTGGTTCACGCGGCGCACGCCCGTCCGTTCCAGGGTTCCTGTCCCAGCAGCCTGCGGCCCAGGTCGTCGAGGGTGGCCGGGCCGTACCGGAGCGCCTCGGGCCTGGTCGCGTCGCCGAGCAGCGTCGTGTTCCAGTCCGGGGTGCTCAGCGTCCGCCATGACTCGACGCGGGAGTGGCGCAGCGTCTCGTGTTCCGCCAGCGCGGGCATCATCGACAGGTACTGAACGGCCCGGACATCGTGGTCGGAGCCGTTGGGTGCCACTCCGTGCGCCAGCAGACCGTTGAAGATCAGCAGGTCACCGGCCTGGAGATCGGGCCGGACCACCGGGAACTCGGAGCCGTCGATCGCGGGCCTGATCGGGTCGCGGCCCGCGGGCTGGGCGGCCCGCCACTGCTCGAACCGGCGGAACAGTTCGGGTGCGCACTGGAAACCGCCCAGCTCGGGCCGGCTGTCGGTCAGGGCGATGATGCCCTGTACCCGCTGCGGCAGCACACCGAGCGTGGTGTCGACGTCCCAGTGCAGCTCGATGTCGAAGCCCTCGTCGGTGGGTGCGATGCGGGACCGGGAACGAGTGCCCCGGTTGGGCGGATTGAGGTTGAGCCGGTCGAGCGTGACCCACAGCTCCTCGCAGTCCCATACGTCGACGAAGGCGTCGTAGACGCGCCGGGTCTGCCGGCTGTCCCAGATGAGCTGGTGGTGATACGCCTCCACGAAGCCGTAGACATGCAGGTCGCGGTCCAGCTCCGAGCGGAACTCGCGCTCCTCGTACCAGGTTTCGGGCCGGTCGGGGTCCAGACCCTGGAACTCCCAGGCGAATCCGAGCAGGCTCTTGGCGGCACCGGGCGAGATGGCGTCCCGGACGACGACGTAGCCGTACGTCTGCCAGAAGGCGAAGTCCTCCTCGGACAGCACGCGCAGCGGACGGGACTTGTCGAGGCGTCGCAGCGGTGTCTGCGCGAGGTAGGTCTCGCCGTCCGCACTGAAGTAGGGGCGCTGCGAGGCGGCGCGGTACAGATACGGGGCATGCGTCGGCATGCAATCACTCCAGGGATCGAGTCCTTCAGCGGCCGAGTGGCTGGATCGCGGATCACGGATCACGGATCGCCGATCGCCGATCGCCGATCGCCACGATGATCGAACTGAGGTTCCTTCAACTTGGACTAGACCACTTGTGGTGTCAACGTGCTCCGACCGAAGCTGCCCGCCAAGTGCCTGCGAACTGCCGGTGGTTGAGGCTCGTGGAGCCATGGCCGGTGCGCAGGGGGCGGGGGTGGGTGCGGGCACGCCGAGGGCCCCCACGGCGCACCTGCGCCGCGGGGGCCCTCGCTGCACGGACACGCGGGTCCCGGGGTCAGGCCGTGACGATGCTCTCCGCCGCGGCCAGGCCGCAGACCCGGGCGGCTCCGTGTGTGGCGATGTGTACGGCGCCCCGCGGAGCGGACTGCGGCAGGCCCATCTCGACCACGATCGTGTCCGGGCGCGCGGCGAGCAGCACGTCCAGGCCCGCGCCCATCCACGGGTGCCGGTGCTCGTCGCGAACCACCACGACGATGCGGCGGTCGCCCGCCGCCGCCAGGGCCGCGGTGCCCGCGTCCGCCCCGTTGAAGGAGCCGCTCGTGGTGCCTGGCAGCAGTCGCTCCAGTTCGCCGGCGACTCCCCACGGGGTCACGGCCCCGACGGCGATGTTCGGCACGGGGTTGAACGTCGCGACGTACACGGGCCCGTCGACCGGCGACGCCGCCGATCCGCGCCGCACACGGAGCGCGCGACGGGCCGCCACGAGTCCGATCTGCTCGTCCGGTGCCGCCTGCGCCCGCGCGGTCCGCCGCGTCGTGGTGGTCCAGTGGGCCAGCCGCCGCACCCGGGCCGCGGCGTCGGCGAGCCGTTCCTCGGGGAGTTCGCCGTGGCGGACAGCGGCAACAAGGGCGTCCCGCAGCTTCAGCACCGTACCCTCGTCGCACAGCCCGCCGCCCACACAGATCGCGTCCGCACCGGCCGCGATCGCCATGACCACCCCGTGCGCCAGGCCGTAGGCCCCGGCGATGGCCCGCATCTCCATGCCGTCGGTGACGATCAGACCGTCGTAGCCGAGTTCACCGCGCAGCAGTTCGGTGAGGATGCGGCGGGACAGGGTCCCGGGGCGATCCGGGTCGAGTGCCGGGACGAGGATGTGCGCGCTCATGACGGCCTGTGTGCCGGCCTCGATGGCGGCGCGGAACGGCGCCAGTTCGCGCCTGCGCAGCGTGTCCTCGTCGGCGTCGATGCGGGGCACGGAGTGGTGGGAGTCCACATTGGTGTCGCCGTGCCCGGGGAAGTGTTTGGTGCACGCGGCGACACCGCTGGACTGCATGCCCCGGACGTACGCCGCCGTGTGCCGTGCCACCAGGTCGGTGTCCGCACCGAAGGCGCGCACCCCGATCACCGGGTTGTCGGGGTTGGCGTTGACGTCCGCGGACGGCGCCCAGTTGAGGTTGACACCGCAGTCGGCGAGCCGCCGCCCCAATTCGCGGGCGACGCGCCGGGTGAGGTCCGGGTCGTCGACGGCGCCGAGCGCGTGATTGCCGGGGAACGCGGAACCGGTGTGCACGTCGAGGCGGGTGACGTCCCCGCTCTCCTCGTCGATGGCCACCAGCAGATCGTGCCGTTCCGCCCTCAACTGGCCGGTCAGGTCCGCGACTTGCTGCCGACTGACCATATTGCGGCCGAACAGGGCCACGGAGGCAAGCCCTTCACCGACCCGGCGGCGCACCCAGTCCGGTGCGGCGGTGCCGGCGAACCCCGGCTGCAGGACCGCGAGTGCGTCGCGGGTGAGGGTCTCTTTGCCGGTGTCAACAGTGGTCATCGAAGGTGTCATCCCTTCACGGCGCCGTCGGCCAGGCCGCGCAGCGCCGCGTGATCCGGAGGCGGAAGAAGAAGCAGAGGAGGGCGGACAAGGACACGTCGGGCAGCCCGGGGCGGCGGGGCACACCACCACGGCGGCCGGACCACGCGACATCTCCTCCTCCCTCGGGGACCACCGCCGACCGCGCCCGGCGGTGCTCGGCGCATGCCGAGACCGCGCACGGACGGGACCCGACGGGCTAGTGGTGTAGACCTGTACGAGGGAGCTTGGCCTAGACTTTTATGCAGCGTCAAGGTCGCCAGAGGGTCGATCTCGCCCCTTTGACGAAGAACGTCGCACCGGACACGACCGCGGACCGCATTCCCCATCTGGACTAGACCACAGCCCGGTTGAGGGCTATAACGGGGTCCGGCGACCGAGCCGGGAAGGCAGGCCATGACCACCCATGTCAGCAGCACCCCGCACGGCCGGGCCGCGCCCGGCCGCACGCCGCGCGTCCCGAAGTACTACCAGGTCAAGCAACAGGTCCGCGCGATGACGGATGCGCTGACCCCCGGCTCCCGGACCCCCGCCGAGCGATTGCGCGCCGTACGGCTCGACACCTCGTGTACTACGGTCCGGCAGGCGTCGCGGGAACGCGTGGGCGACGGCCGACAGGCATCACAGGAACGCATGGGCGAGAGCCGACAGGCGTCACGGGAACACGTGGGCGACGGCCGGCCGGACCGCGCCCGGGGCAAGCGGACGTTCGCCGCCCGACCCGAGCTGTCCGCCCGGCGCTCTCCCCGATCGCACCGGCCCCTGGCCGCCTACGGCCACCTACTCCGGTCCCTGGCCACGCACCGGTCGCTGTACCCGGCGCTCACCGAGGCGTACGGGGTACGCCCGGCAAAGGCCGAGGAGGTCATCGGGACCTCACTCGCGACGCCCCGCGAGGCCGTGCTGCTCGCCACCGAGGTGGGCCTGCCGATGCCGCTCCTGTCCTGCCGTTCCCGCGACGCGCACGGCACAGCGATGGCATGGGTCCGCTCGGTGTACCGCGGCTCCCGCTGCACGTTCACGGTGACGCTGATGCGCCCGGCGGACTGAACCCCCGGCCCGGCAGGGCCCGGCGCCGCTCACCGCCCCGGCCGCCGCGCCGCGCAACACCCCGTCTCCCCCTCGGTTCCCCCGGCCCCACAGGTGCGCGGACGCCGCCGACTTCTCCCCTCTCCCCCCTCCCCCTCCCCCTCTCCCCCTCACCCTTCCCCCTCACCGGCCTCGCGCCGGCGACGGCCGTGCCCGGCCCGGCCCCGAAAACCGACGCATCTCCCCTCGCGGCGAGCGCCACACTGTCGGCTCCCCGCGGGCTCACCACCGCCCCGGCGCCCGGACGTCGGGGCAGCACCGAACGACGAAAGGGGCGTGAAGTGAGCGATACATCCACGGTGGACGTGCTTGCGGCGGCGCTGGTCCAGGCACGCGAGGCGGCCTGTCTCACCCAGGAGGACCTCGCGGAGAAGTCCGGGCTCAGTGTGCGGGCCATCCGCAACCTCGAAACCGGTCACACCGCACGGCCCCGAAAGCAGTCCGTGCTCCTGCTCGCCGAGGCCCTCGGTCTGGCACCCGCCGAGGTGACGCGGCTTGTGCGTGGGGCGCGCGCCGGCAACCACGCCGAGCCTCGCCCCGAGCGGGCCCCGCGGTCGCTGCCCGCGGAACTGCCCGCGGCTCCCCGTCACCGCCTTGTCGGGCGGGAACGGATCGTCACCGCGCTCCGCACCCACCTCGCGTCGCGGCAGGCCCGCGGCCCCGGACGACCCGCCATCGTCGTCGGACCGCCGGGCGCGGGCAAGACGTCCCTGATCCTCCAGGTCGCGCACGGCGTACGCGACCGGTTCCCGGACGGGCAGATCTTCGTCGATCTGCATCCGGCCTCCGCCGCCCCGTTCACCCCCGACATGCTCGTGCGCCGCATACTCCGCTCGCTCGGCGGGGCGCCCGCCGCACAGAACCCGGAGGAGGCGAGTGCCCGACTGCGGGACGCACTCAGCCGCAGACACGTCCTGGTGGTCCTCGACAACGTGGACAGCGAGGCGCAGGTGCGGCCACTGCTGGTGGACGACGCGCGCAGCGCGGTCCTGGTCGCCGCGCGATGTGAACTCTCCGCGCTTGCCGGGCAGTTGACGCAGCGGATCGGCGCGCTCGCCCCTCGGGACGCCCAGGAGATGCTGGCGGACCTGGCGGGGACTGCGCGTACCCGCGCGGAGCCGTCGGCCGCGATGAGCATCGTGCGCTGCTGCGGGCGGCTGCCCCTGGCCCTGCACCTCGCCGGGCTGTGGCTGTCGGCGCGCCCGCATCGGTCGCTGCGCGACCTGGCGGACCGTCTGGTGGACGAGCGGGACCGCATGCCGTTCCTGCGGGTCGGGGATCTGTCGTTGCAGGCGAGCGTGGCGGCCTGCCACCGGGTCCTACCCGTCCCGATCGCGGCCTCGCTGCGTCGGCTCGGCGCGGTGCGCGGTGACTTCGGCGTCGACGACGTGGTCGGACGTGCGGCGCCGTCCCGGCAGCTCGCGGTGGACCTGCTCGACGAGTTGCTGAGCCGCCAGGTCGTCCATGTCAGCGAGTTCGGCAGGAACGGACAGCACCGCTACCGGTTGTACGACTCGGTACGGCTGTACGTCGCGTACTGCGGTGAACGCCCGCCGGGCGACGGCGATCCGGCCGACCGGGTCCGGCTCCCCCGCCGGACCGGGCGCACCCAGCACCGGGTCCGCCGGCTCCGGCCCGCCACCTGACCTCGGAAGGTCGAGGCCCGCGGCCTACGTCGGCGGGAGGCGGTAGACGGACACATGGGAACGCGAGTCGGCGGTGAACTCGGCACCGGTCCAGTCCGCGTGCCGGGACTCGGGCTCGAACCCGGCGAGTTGGGCCATGAGGTCGAGTTCGGCCGGCCAGATGTAACGGTGGGGGCCGCGGTACAGCCGCGCCTGATCGGTCTCGTCGAAGTGGATGTGATGGGACACGACCCGCTGGTGCAGGACGTCGTAGGTGTCCAGACCGATGTATCCGGCTTCCGAGTGCCAGACGGTGGCCGACTGGCCCGGCGGCAGCTTGCGCAGCTCCGGTACCCACAGCTCGATCACGAACCGGCCACCGGGCCCGAGATGGCGGGCGGCGTTGCGAAAGCACTCGACCTGCTCGGCCTGTGTGAGCAGATTGGAGATCGTGTTGTAGACGAGGTAGACGAGGGTGTAGTCACCGGGGGCGGCGGTGGTCGCCATATCGCCGATGATCACCGGGATCGTCGCCTCGTCCGCCTTGGTCCGCAGTTTCTCCACCATCGGCGGTGACAGCTCGATACCGGTGACGGGGACTCCGCGCGCCGCGAGCGGGACCGCCACCCGGCCGGTCCCGATGGCGAACTCAAGGGCCGCGCCGTCGCCCGCGAGTTCCGCGAGCCGTGCCACGGTCGGCGCCAGCACCTGGGGCGCGAACATGCCGATGCCGGGGGTGTCGTACCGCTGAGCGGTGTCGGCGTCCCAGATCCTCTGCTGCTGCGTTCCGCTCGTCTCCTCCTGCATTTCGCCGGCATTCGCGCTCCCCCACCGCGATGTCCACCGGATCTCCGGCGCCGGTGCGGGCTCGGGTCCAGGGCCCGGCGTCGCGCGACCGCCGTGCCGAGGCCGCCGCCGCTTCTCCGCGTACCCTGTGCGGGTGTCGCCCTCCCGTTTGCAGCGCGTCGCCGTCGTGGTGCTCGACGGTGCGAAACCGCTCGACGTGGGCATTCCCGCGCAGGTGTTCACGACCCGCGCGAGCATGCCGTACGAGGTGCGGGTGTGTGGCGCCGTGCCCGGGCTGGTGTCCGGCGGTGACGGCCTGTCGTACCACGTCGCCCACGGTCTCGACGCGCTCGCGTGGGCGGACATCGTGTTCGTCCCCGGCTACCGGTTCCCGGACCGGGACGACCCACCGCGGGCCGTCGTCGACGCGCTGATCGCCGCCCATGACCGGGGGGCGCGGCTCGCCGCGATCTCCACCGGCGCCTTCGCGCTCGCCGCCACCGGTCTGCTCGACGGCAAACGCGCCACGACGCACTGGCACTACACGCGGGCGCTGGCGGCGCGGCATCCGCTGGTCCGGGTCGACGAGAATGTGCTGTTCGTCGACGAGGGTGAGGTGCTGACGTCGGCGGGCGCCGCCTCCGGCATCGATCTGTGCCTGCACATCCTGCGCCGCGACCTCGGGGTGGCCGCGTCCCATCACGCGGCCCGGCGGCTGGTCACGGCCCCCTATCGCAGCGGCGGTCAGGCGCAGTATGTGCCGCGCAGCGTGCCCGAGCCGCTCGGCGAGCGGTTCGCCGCGACCCGTGAGTGGGCACTGCACCGCCTGGGCGAGCCCCTGACCCTCGATGTGCTCGCCCGGCATGCGGCGGTGTCGCCGCGCACCTTCTCGCGGCGCTTCGTCGAGGACACCGGATACACACCGATGCAGTGGGTCATGCGCGCCCGCGTCGACCTGGCCCGTGAACTTCTCGAACGTTCGCAGCGGAGCGTCGAGCGGATCGCCGCCGACGTCGGTCTGGGCACCGGCGCCAATCTGCGGCTGCACTTCCAGCGCATCCTCGGCACCACGCCGAGCGAGTACCGGCGCACCTTCACCCGGGGCGCATAGCCCCGCCGGCCTCGCCGCCGTATGGCGTGATCCTTGCGAACCATGGCACTCACGCCGCTGCCGACGGCGGACGCCGCACGCGAGGCTGATGGCGAACCGAAGGGACACCATTCATGACTCGCATCGCCGTCAACGGATTCGGTCGTATCGGACGCAATGTGCTGCGCGCGCTGCTGGAGCGCGACAGCGATCTCGACGTCGTCGCCGTCAACGACCTCACGGAACCCGCGGCCCTCGCGCGGCTGCTCGCCTACGACACGACGGCGGGCCGGCTCGGCCGGCCCGTGACCGTCGACGGGGACACCCTCGTCGTCGACGGCCGACGCCTCCGGGTGCTCGCGGAACGCGAGCCCGAGCGACTGCCCTGGGCGGAACTCGGCGTGGACATCGTGCTGGAGGCGACCGGCCGCTTCACCTCGGCGAAGGCCGCAGGCGCGCATCTCGCCGCGGGTGCGAGGAAGGTACTCGTCAGTGCGCCGTCGGACGGCGCGGACGTGACGCTCGCGTTCGGCGTGAACACCGACGCATACGATCCGGCCGCGCACACCATCGTCTCGAACGCCTCGTGCACGACCAACGCGCTCGCGCCGCTGGCCGCGGTGCTCGACGAACTCGCCGGCATCGAACACGGTTTCATGACGACCGTGCACGCCTACACGCAGGAACAGAATCTCCAGGACGGCCCGCACCGCGACGCCCGCCGGGCCCGCGCCGCGGCCGTGAACATCGTGCCGACCACGACGGGCGCGGCCAAGGCGATCGGTCTCGTGCTGCCGAACCTCGACGGCAGGCTGTCGGGCGACTCGATCCGGGTGCCGGTGCCGGTGGGCTCGATCGTCGAACTCAACACGACCGTCGCCCGGGATGTGACGCGCGACGACGTGCTGGCGGCGTACCGGGCCGCGGCGCAGGGGCCGCTGGCCGGCATCCTCGAATACTCGGACGACGCGCTCGTCTCGTCCGACATCACGGGCAACCCGGCCTCGTCGATCTTCGACTCGGCGCTCACCCGCGTCGACGGCCGACACATCAAGGTGGTCGCCTGGTACGACAACGAATGGGGTTTCTCGAACCGGGTGATCGACACGCTCGAACTCCTCGCCGCCCGCTGACCGGCACCGACCGCGACGACCACCGACACGGTCCGTGGGCCGACGACGGCCGACTGTCCCGCTCGCGGCAGTCGCCGTCGCCTGCCGCCGCACCGTGCGGCTTCGTACGGATGCTACGTTCGCGGGCGCACGAAAGCGGCGGCCCCCTTCTCAGCGGCAGGAGCGATGTCGTGACCAGCCGGGTGTTCCTTCTCTCTCCCGCCATGAGCGCGTCGCTGCGGCAGTCCCGCTTCGACGACGGCGGTTCGATCGACGACGGCGGCGCGCGACGGGCCCGTGCGGCAGCCGGCTCGCTGCCCCGGGCGGCATGTGTGCTCACCTCGCCGAGCGTGCGCTGCCGGGAGACGGCCGTGGCGCTCGGTCTGAGGGGCCAGGTGGCACCGGAGTTGGCCGGTCTCGACATGGGGCACTGGCGAGGCCGTTCCTTGGACGAGGTGGCCGCCGCCGCGCCGGAGGCGGTGGGCCGATGGCTCGGCGACCCGGACGCCGCGCCGCACGGGGGCGAGTCGGTCCGGGACCTGTGCGGACGGATCGGGCGCTGGCTGGCCGCCGCGGCGGGCACGGACGGCCGTACGCTCGCCGTGGTCGAGCCGGAGGTCGTGCGGGCGGCCGTCGTCCATGCGCTGGGCCTGCCGGCAACGGCGTTCTGGCGCCTCGACGTGCCCCCGCTGACGGTGACCGAACTGACCGGACGGGCCGACCGCTGGAACCTGCGGCTTGGCCACCCGCCGACCGCGCCGGACACCGACTGAGCGCTCCGCTGGAAATGCCGCGGCATATCGATACAGCCCCGCGCCCCTTCGGGGTGCTGTCGAACCGCAGCGTGCTTCATCGGACCTGCTCAGCGCGGCTTGCGCACCATGTACACGTCCACCGGGTCCTCGGTCTCGACGGTGAACCCGTGCCGCTCGTACAGCCGCCGGGCCGGGCTGCCCTGAAGGACGTTCAGCCGGGCCGGGAGACCGTCGCGGTCGCACCGCTCAAGGAGTTCACGCAGCACGCCCGAGCCGATGCCGAGGCCCTGAAGGCGCGGGGCCAGGTAGAAGTGCTCAAGCCAGTGGGCGTCCGCGGCCGGTCGCAGCGCCACGCAGCCGGCGAACGCGCCGCCCGCCTCGATGACCCAGGTGTGCCCCGGGTCGAACGCGTCGCGCAGCCGCTGCCGTACCCGCCGCGCGTCGTAGCGTCCGAGCCGTTCCAGGTCCGCCCGCAGCACGACCGCGCGCAACTCCGCCGCCGCCTCGACGTCCGACACCGACGCCGCCCGCAGGTTCCAGTCCGCCATGGCTTCCGCTTCCCCTGTCGTCACCGCTGCGGGCTGACTCCCGCCACGGTCAGCGCCAGCAGCCGGTCCGCCTCGCCGACGGGGTCCGGATGGTGCTCCGTGGCCAGGGCAATCCCGGTGACCAGCGTGACCAGGTCGGCGACGGTCACGCCCGGTGCCACGGCACCGTCTCGGGCGGCGCGGCGCAGCAGCGGGTCGACGGCCTCGGTAAGCCTGGCCGAGCAGGCGTCGACGTGCCCCGCGTCCGAGTCGCCCGCCGGCTCCTGGGTGAGTACGGCCGCCATCCCCCGGGCGGATGCGGCGTACGCGGTGAGGGCGGCCAGCCACTCCAGCAGCGCGGCCCGGCTGTCGACGGCACCGGCCAGGTCACGGGCGCGGGCGCACAGGTGCTCGATCCGTTCCCGGAAGACCGCCTGCAAGAGGGCGCTGCGATTGGGGAAGTGCCGGCGGACGGTGGCCGAGCCGACTCCGGCCGTACGGGCGATCTGCTCCAGGGACGCGTCGGCGCCGTGCGCGGCAACCTCCTCCTCGGCCACCACGAGGATGCGCGCGTAGTTGCGCCGGGCGTCCGCACGCTGGACGGGCATGGTGTCACCTCGGAGTTTGCTAAGTGGCGGGGCCCTCCGTATCTTAGCCGAGAAGAAACGGCGGGCCCCGCCGTTTAACTCATGGGCAGCATGGGAGAAGCATCGTGCCTACAGATCCCGCACCCGTCCTGGTCGCCGGCGCCACCGGCCGGCAGGGCGGCGCCACCGCCCGGGCCCTGCTCGCGGCGGGCGTTCCCGTCCGCGCGCTGGTCCGCGACCCCGCAACCGGCCGGGCGAAGGCCGTCGAAGCGCTCGGCGCCGAGCTGGTCACCGGTGACCTCGACGACCGCGACTCCGTGATCCGGGCCGCCGAAGGGGCCCGCGCCGTCTTCTCGGTGCAGATGCCCGACCTGAACGGACGTGGTTTCGAGGGCGAGTTCGCGCAGGCCGTCCATCTGATCGAGGGCGCGCTGGCCGCCGGCGTGCCGCAGTTCATACACACGTCCGTGTCGGGCGCCGGGCAGCACACGCAGAGCCCCGGCTGGGCGGAGGGCCGCTGGGCCGCGATGGAGCCCTACTACTCCACGAAGGCCGGGATCCAGGACCGCGTCCGTACGGCGGGCTTCGAGCACTGGACGCTCATCAAGCCGGGCTTCTTCATGGAGAACTTCCTGCCCTCCGAGGCGTTCCTGTTCCCCCGGGGCGTCGAGGGCGGTCTGGTCAGCCTGCTGAAGCCGGGCACGTGGCTGTCGCTCGTGGCGGTCGACGACATCGGCAGGGCGGCGGCCGCCGCCGTCGCCGCACCCGAGCGGTTCGACGGCGTGGAACTGGAACTGGCCAGCGACTACCTGACGATGAGCGACATCGCCGAGACGCTCTCCCGCGTCCTGGGAACGGAGCTGACCGCCCCCGACATGACCCTGGAGGAGGCCACCGCCGCAGGGATGCCCGCCATGGGCACCGGGCACGACCGGATGAACGAGACCGGTCAGCCGGCTCGCCCGGAATACGCGCGGGCCCTCGGTATCCCGCTCACCGGCTTCGAGCAGTGGGCGCGGCAGCACCTGCGCGCCTCAGCCTGACACCGCTGCGTGCCGGCTGCCGACGCCGGAGGGCCCCGGACGGTTCCGAGGCCCTGGCGGGCCGAGCGCACGGCGCGGGCGCGATCCTCAGCGCGCGGCCGGAACCGCCTTCGCCGTAGCGGCCGCCCCGGGCTTCGGGTTCAGCAGCCGCTCGGCCAACTCTCCGAAGAGCAGGCCGAATCCGGCCCACAGGACGGCCTGGACGGCCAGGGTGGACAACCGGAACCGCCACAGCAGGGCGGCCGGGAAGCCCGTCGGCACCTCATTGACGACCGGCAGGAACGCGTACGCCAGGCCGATCACGACGACGAACGCGGCCACCGCCACGACGGTGGCGTACCACGTGCCCAGCCGGGACGCGAGCCGCTTGCCGAGGAGGGTGGCGGCGATCGTGAGGAGCACGCTGAGCAGCATCATCAGGAAGTACAGGGCGGTCCGCTTGCCGATCGTGTCGGCTGCGCCGACCGACGGCGGGTTGGCGGGGTACTTCAGGAACGGCACGACATACACGGCGAGCAGCGCGCAGCCGGACAGCAGCAGCGCGGTCGCCCGAGGGCCGAACCGGCCGACGCGCCCGAGGGCGAAACAGTAGGCGAGCGCGGCGATGCCGCCGAAGGCGACCCCGTAGACGAGGACTCCGGTGGCGAGGCCGGCGGTGGACTGCAAGGAGCGGGCGACGACCTCCACCTCGTGTTCGTGGGCGTGGGCGTGGGCGTCCTCCAAGCCGATCGCCTTGTCGACGCTCGGCTCGCCGAGGAAGTAGGCCACGATCAGGGCGAGCAGGCCGGCCGTGAGACCGGCGAGCATGCCCCGGACGAGAAGGCCGCGTACGGTTGCGGAGTTCATGGGTGTGCGGTGTCCCCTCGCGTCAGTGGCAGGGGAAGCCGAGCAGGTGTCGGGCGTCGTGCACCCATTCGTGGACGTCCGTGCCGCTGAACACGGAGGTGGCGCCCTGCTCGGCGCCGACGAAGTAGAGCAGGACCAGCATCAGGACGCCGAAGAAGACCGCCCAGGGGGCTATCGCCTTCAGCGGCAACTTGGCGGGAACTACGGGGGTGGTGGCTGTCGGCCGGGCGACATGCTGCGCCATGGCAGGACCTCCTCTGGGAGTTCGCGTCCCATCTCGGTGGTGCACAGGACGACGGTCACGGGTCTGACTCACGAGCGGCCAGGGGCGCTCGCATACAGTGGCGCGACCGTGCCGGATTCCCACCGGCTTCCGTCGTACCGTCGTCGATATCGCAGAGACCGTACCGCGTGGCGCGTGCCCGGCCAAGACCGCACCCGCCTCGGCTGACCTTCCTCTCGTGGCCGGCCGGGCGGGCGGTGCGGCCGGGCCGGCGCCGAGGGCCCACGGTGGCACAACCCCGGCCGCTCGACGCTCCGTTCAGTGGTCCTCCGTACCGACGGCCCGCCGACCGAGTCAACGCTCAGTCAGCCGTGGGCCCGGTGCCGGGGGGCGGTGCCCCGACGGTGGTGTCCCGGCCGGTGCCGTTCGAGGCCGGTTCGCCTGGCGGCGGCGAGAAGACCAGGTCGGCCCGGCTCAGCGTGGCCGCGATGAGGTCGGCGTTGCGCTGGTCGGTGCCGAGCGACCACGCGCGGGCCTCCGCAAGGGGTTTGCCGTACGCCACATGCCGCTGGATGAGCCGGTTCAGCCGTGTCTCCTCGTCGATGGCGACGTACCACACTTCGTCGAGCAGCGCCCTGACGCCCGCCCAGGGGCCGTCGTCGAGCAGCAGGTAGTTGCCCTCCGTGATGACCAGCGGTGTCTCGGCCGGGACCGGGACGGCGCCGGCGACGGCCTCCTCCAACTCACGGTGGAACCGCGGGGCGTACACGCACTCCGCCGTCGGCTCACGCAGCCGGCGAAGCAGCGCCGCGTACCCCGCGGCGTCGAAGGTGTCCGGTGCGCCCTTGCGCTGCCGACGGCCGAGCCGGTCCAGTTCGCTGTTGGCCAGGTGGAACCCGTCCATGGGCACCACGACGGCCGTGTCCGGGCCGAGCGCGGCGGCCAAGCGGGAGGCCAGCGTGGACTTTCCGGAACCCGGTGCGCCGACGATCCCCAGCATCGCCCGCCGTCCGGCCCCGGCGAGGGCCAGGGCTCGTGCGTGCAGGTCGGTGAAGGCCAGCGCCTCGGGCGAGCCGGAGGTGCCGGGGCCTGCCGCGGGGAGACGGTGCGGGCGCGTCATCGCGGCCACCCGTGACCGATGACGACATGGGGGGCGGCTGTCATCTGGCGACTCTCAAAACCGGTGATCCTCCACTTGAGGGCTGTCTGGTGTGCGTGCCCGTCACGCTGGGCGCCGGTCGATCACGGTCGGCCCGTGCGGAGGGGGCCGTCAGGTGTCGAAGCGGGCGCGGGATGCCTCGATGTGGCCGAGGTACCGGTGGGTCCAGGCGCACATGCCGTCGACCGTCGCTCTGAGGCCCCGGCCCGGCCCGGTGAGGGTGTACTCGACCCGTGGCGGCACGGTGGGGTGTACGGTCCGCTCGACCAGGCCGTTGCGCTCCAGCATGCGCAGGTTCTGGGTGAGCATCTTGTGGCTGATGCCCTCGATCTCGTTCCGCAACTCACTGAAGCGCAGGGTGCGTTCACCGAGGGACTCGATGATCAGGAACGCCCACTTGTTGGCGACGTCCGAGAAGATCTCCCGCGCCAGGGAGTCGGCGCGGGTGAGGTCCGCGTCGTCGACGGAGCCCGTGGGCCGCTTGGTCACCATGAGGTTCCCCAGTCACCGAAAAGTGCGTTCTTCCATGTCAGCGAACACTCTCCTACGGTTTCCGAGTAACCACAAGAGAGCGAGAGCCTCTTGGATCGACGGAAGCGGGCCCTTGGGCTCCGAGGACGCAAGGAGACAGCCGGCATGGCCATCACCCTCGTCAACCCCGGCGGGCTGCCGGACATCGACGTCTACCGGCAGGTGTCGGTGGCGTCGGGCTCGAAGCTGGTCTTCGTCGCCGGGCAGGTCGCCTGGGACGCGGACGGCGTCACGGTCGGCAAGGACGACCTCACCGCCCAGGTCGAGCAGTGCTATCTCAACGTGGGCACCGCCCTGTCCGCGGTCGGCGGCTCCTTCGACGACGTGGCGAAGCTGACCGTGCACGTCGTGGACTGGACCCCCGACAAGATGCCGCTGCTGCTGGCGGGGATCGACCGGGCGGCGGCGCGCCTCGGCGTCACCCCCGTACCGCCCGCCACGCTGCTGGGCGTGGCGGCGCTCGACGTGCCCGAGCACCTGGTCGAGGTGGAGGCCGTCGCGGTCCTCGACTGAGCCGAGGGCGTCGGCCGGCCTGGCGGAGAAGCCGTACTCGGCGTGCGGTACGGGGTGCATCACCCGTGCGACATCGTCGCCACCGCCTCGGTGGCGGCACCCGCGCAGGAGACGCTGACCGTGACTCTCGGGTGCCGCTCCCGCGGCCCGGCGACGAGGCTCACGATCGGCTCCTGGCCATAGGCCGAGGAGTGTCGGCGGCGCGGTTGAGGGCGTCGGAGAACCCGGCGCGTTCGGTCTTCTCCGGCGCGCGGCGAACCACCGCGCCGCCCATGGCCGTCGCCATCGGGAGGGTGTCCTGTGTCCTGGGATGTCTTGGACACCCCGCGGCCCACCCGGTTTACTCGCGGTATGTTCACCACCCGCCCCACGCTCCAGGGCACACACGGCATGGTGTCCGCCACCCACTGGCTGGCCTCCGCCGCCGCCATGGCCGTGCTGGAGGACGACGGCAACGCGTTCGACGCCGCCGTCGCGGCCGGCTTCGTGCTGCACGTGGTGGAGCCCCATCTCAACGGCCCCGGGGGCGAGGTGCCCATCGTGTTCGCACCGGCGGGCCGCGCGCCGTTGGTCCTGTGCGGGCAGGGTCCGGCGCCGGCCGGCGCCACCCTCGACCACTACCGCTCGCTCGGCCTCGATCTGGTACCCGGCACCGGGCCGCTCGCCGCCGCGGTGCCGGGGGCGTTCGACGCCTGGATGCTGCTGCTGCGCGACCACGGGACCAAGTCGCTCGCCGATGTCCTGAAGTACGCGATCGGCTACGCCGAGCACGGCCACCCGGCGGTGGAGCGCATCGGGGAGACGGTCGAGACGGTCCGCGCGCTGTTCGAGACCGAGTGGCCGACCTCCGCCGAGCTGTACCTGCCCGGCGGCAGGTCCCCCGCCGCGGGCGCCCTGTTGCGCAATCCCGCGCTCGCCGCGACCTGGCGGCGGCTGATCGCGGAGGCGGGGGCCGCGGCCGGTGCCGGGGCGGGCCGCAGGGACGCCGAGATCGAGGCGGCGCGCCGGGTGTGGCGAGAGGGCTTCGTCGCCGAGTCGCTCGCCGAGTTCGCCGCCCGCCCGGTCATGGACACCTCGGGCGAGCGGCACGCCGGAACCCTGTCGGGTGACGACCTGGCCGACTACGCCGCCGCCTATGAGGAACCGGTCACCCACGACTGGCAGGGCTGGACGGTGGCCAAGGTGGGCCCGTGGAGCCAGGGTCCGGTCCTCCTCCAGCAACTCGCCCTGCTGCCCGAGGGATTCGGCAGCGGAGCCGGTCAGCCGGAGCACGGCACGGCGGAGTACATCCACACCCTCGTCGAAGGCACCAAGCTGGCGATGGCCGACCGGGAGGCGTGGTACGGCGACGCCGCGGGCACGGCGGACGTGCCGCTGCGGACACTGCTGTCCCCGGGCTACAACGCGGCCCGCCGGACGCTGATCGACACCGGCCGAGCGTCGTACGAGCTGCGCCCCGGCAGCCCCGACGGCCGGATGCCTCGCCTGCCGGAGCCTGCCGCCGGTCCCCGGACCCCGGCGGGCGCGGGTGCGGGCGCGGGCGCGGGTGCGGGCGCGGGCGCGGGCGCGGGCGCGGGCGAGCCGACCGTGGGACGGGACGGCGCCACCCGCGGCGACACCTGTCATGTCGACGTGGTCGACCGCTGGGGCAACATGATCTCCGCCACCCCGAGCGGCGGCTGGCTCCAGTCCAATCCGGTGGTGCCGGGCCTGGGCTTCCCGCTGGGCACCCGGCTGCAGATGACCTGGCTGACGCCCGGGCTGCCCAACTCGCTGACGCCCGGCCGCCGGCCGCGGACCACGCTGACTCCCTCGCTCGCCCTGCGCGACGGCGAGCCGGTGCTCGCCTTCGGAACTCCGGGCGGCGATCAACAGGATCAGTGGAGCCTGCATTTCTTCCTGGCCGTGGCGCTGCGCGAAAAGGTGCGCGGCGGTTATGACTTGCAGGGTGCGATCGACGCTCCGAATTGGCACACGGACGCCTTTCCGTCCTCCTTTTATCCACGCACCATGGAGCCGGGGTCGATCACCGTGGAATCCCGGGTCGGTGACCGCGTGTTGGCCGGGCTGCGACGCCGCGGACACCGGGTCACGGTCGGTGACGCCTGGTCGGAGGGGCGGCTGTGCGCGGTGGCCCGGGATCCGGAGACCGGCGTCCTGTCGGCGGCCGCGAATCCGCGCATGATGCAGGGGTACGCGGTCGGAAGGTAGCGGGGACTGGGGAACGCGGGGATTGGGGAATGCGCGGGGATTGAGATATGCGAAGGCGCCGCGTTCCTGATCTGCGGACCACCGGTGTCATGCCCCGGCGGTCCGCAGGTCCCGCTTGATCGCTCGCTACGCCTCTCGGTCGGCCGCCCCGGTCAGGGGATGCGCGCCACGGCCGTGTAGATGCCGCTGCCCTCGGGGGCGGGCGGCGTCGACTTGAACCACTCCGGAGCCGTCACCACGCCCGGCTCCACGAGGTCCAGGCCGTCGAAGAAGCGGCCGACCTCCGCGCGGGTGCGGAAACCGAGCCGTATGCCGCCCTTGGCGTACTCGGCGGTCACCTGCCGGGCCTGTTCCACGAAGAGGTCCGAGGCGGCATGCGAAAGGACCAGGTAACTGCCCGAGGGGAGCGCGTCGAGCAGATTGCGCACGATGCCGTACGGGTCCTGGTCGTCCGGGACGAAATGCATCAGCGCGATCAGTGACATGGCGATGGGCCGCTCGAAGTCGAGCACGCCCCGCGCGTGTTCGACGATCTCCTCGGGCCTGCGCACGTCCGCCTCGATGTAGTCGGTGGCGC
Source organism: Streptomyces sp. NPDC004752 (assembly GCF_053601275.1). NCBI lineage: Bacteria > Bacillati > Actinomycetota > Actinomycetes > Kitasatosporales > Streptomycetaceae > Streptomyces > Streptomyces sp. NPDC004752. Next base: position 54,645 of record NZ_JBSGBN010000051.1, read on the forward strand.
CCTCGGGACGGCTGACCAGCAATGCCTCGGCGTGCGCCAGCACGATCGGGTCGTTGTCCGTGTACACGATCTTCGCAGTCGGCAGGATCCGCTGGACGATCTGGTGCAGGTTGGGTTCCGTGGGGATGCCGGTGCCTATGTCGAGGAACTGGTCGATACCCTGCTCGGCGAGCCAGGCCGACGCGCGGTGCATGAACTCACGGTTCTGCCGGGCGGCGTCATGGGCCTCGGGCGGCAGCTTCTCCCCCACCGCCTCGTCCACGGGGTAGTTGTCCTTGCCGCCCAGCAGCCAGTCGTAGACCCTCGCGGGGTGCGCCTTGCTGGTGTCGATCTTGCGGGGGCCGGGGGTGCCGGTTGTCATCACGGACTCCGTCGCTCAGGTGGACCAGTGATCACTGGCGATCACCGAAGTCTGGCACACCGCCGCACATGCAGGAACGCACGGGCCCGGTCCGCCCCGGCCCCGGCCTCGTCCGGATCGCGGGCGCGGTCGCGGCGCGCAGCGCGACCGTACGTCCGGCCCACCGCTCGCACCCGGGTGTGCGAAGGCGACCCGCGATCTCCGGGCCGACGCCGGGAAGATGACGTCGGTCCTCATAGCCGATGCCTTCCTCATGGCCGATGCCCTATGGACCGGGCGGAGTTGCACCGACGGGCCGCCGAGCGGGCTCCGGCCGCCGCTCAGCCCCGTGCCCCGTTCCCGTCGCATCCCAGATCCGCCCAGACGACACGGCCCTTGCCGTCCGCCGCCTCCCCCACCCCCCAGGCGTCGCTGAGCCTGCTCACCAGCAGCAGCCCGCGCCCGCCCTGGTCGTCCTCGTCCGGTTCGCGCACCGCCGGAACGCCCACGCCGCGCCGCTCGTCCTCCACCTCGATCCGCACCCGGTCACCGCGCACCTGCACCCGGCAGGTGATCCGGCTGCCGCCGGAGTGGGCGATGGCGTTGGTGACGAGTTCCGACAGGACCAGGATCGCGTCGTCGGCCGGCTCGTCCACCAGACCCCACCCGGCCAGCAGGGTGCCGACCAGACAGCGGGCCTGCGCGACGCAGGCCGCTCCGGACGGCAGACCGAACTCCTCGGAACGGGGGGCCGGCCCATGAGCCGCACATCCCATGGCCGGATGCGGGAGAGGGAGCAAGGCCATCGCGGTACGCCCTTCGCCTGGCTGCGCCGTGGTCGGGTGGATCGGTATCGCGTCGGTTCGACGCGAAGCCGGCGATGTTTCTCGCCGGGTCCGACCGTCGGCGGTCATGTGTGACCACACCAGCGTCGCATCGCAGGATCATTTGTGCAACCAGCAATCTGCACATTTCAAAATGACACGGCGTGCTTTACTGGAGATGGAGTGATCGAATTTCTTGGAGTACGTCCCTGGTGAGGGGAATCGCATGACCTCGGCAACCGACTGGGGCGGAGCGCCCTCCGTGCTGCGGATGATCCTCGGAAAACAGTTGGAAGAGTTGCGCTGCCGGGCCGGCCTGAGTTTCGAGGAGGCCGGCGCCGCGATCGGGGTGAGCCACTCGACGATTCGCCGCATGGAGGCGGCGAAGGTGGCCCGGCTGCGTCTCGCGGAGACCGAGAAACTGCTGCGCACCTACGGTGTGACGGACCAGCAGGAGATCGACGAGTTCCTGGTTTCGGTGCGCCAGGCCAATGGGCACGGCTGGTGGCACGAGTTCCGGGACGTCCTTCCGGAGTGGCTGCCCTCGTACTTGAGTCTGGAGCAGGCGGCCCAGCAAATCCGCGGCTATGAAGCGCAGTTCGTCCATCCGCTGTTCCAGACCGCGGAATACGCCCGGTCACTCGCCCACTCCGACGCGCCACACGCGTCGGAGCAGACGAACGAGCGGAAGGTCGCGATGTGTCTGCGCCGACAGGAGATCCTGTCGCGCGAGGCACCCCCGCGGCTGTGGGTGATCATGGACGAGACGGTCTTCCGTTGGCCGGTGGGCGGGCCGGCCGTCATGCGCGACCAGGTCGACCGCCTGATCGAGGTGAACCGGCTGCCGCATGTGACCGTGCAGATCATGCCGTTCCAGAACGGGCCGCATCCCGCGATGCACGCCGGTGCCTTTCATCTGTTCCGGTTCGAGGCCAGGGAACTGCCGGACATCGTCTGGCGCTTCGGTCTGACCGGATCCGCCAGCCTCGACCGGCCCGAGGACGTGGTCGCCCACCGTGAGGCCCTGGACCGCCTCGGCGCGCAGGCCGCCTCGGCGCGCCAGACCGAGGCGCTGCTCACAACCCTGCGAAAGACACTCTGACCTCAGCCGCAGCGTGCCCCACCGCATGCTGGAGCCGACCCGTGGGACCTGTCGGTCCATTCGCGGGCCAACCAAGTTCACGAACCGGGGGCCGGTGCCGCCGGGGGCCCGTGGGGTCAGTGCGCCAGCAGATCGTCCAGTTCCGCGGCGAAGAGTTGCGCGGGGTCGAAGCGCATGCCGGTGAAGTGGTCGGCGAGTTCCAGGGACAACAGGCCGTGCAGCCGGGTCCAGAAGGTCAGGGCCCGGTGGAGGGCCGCCGACGGGGCGGGATGGCCGTCCGCCCATTGACGGTGCTCTTCGATGTGACGGTCGAACGGGCTCGTCGGACCCGCGCAGGGCAGTTCGGCGCAGGCGTCGAGCAGGAACGTCATGATCTCGGAGGCGATCGCGGTGATGTCGTCGGGCGCGTGATAGCCCGGCACGGGAGTGCCGTAGATGAGGAAGTACCGCTGCGGGTCGGCCAGGGCCCAGGCGCGCAGGGCGTGCGCCAGCGCCGCCAGGTCGGCGCCGGACTCGGACCGCGCGACCTGGCCGAAGGTGTCGGCCAGGCTGCGGTACGCGTCCCTGATCAGCTCGGTGATCAGCTCGTCACGGCCGGCGAAGTAGCGGTAGAGCGCCGGTCCGCTCATCCCCATCTGCTTGGCGATCGCATTGAGCGAGAGAGCGGACGCGCCCGCCGTGGCGATCTGCCCCCACGCCCGCTCCTTGATCTCCTCGCGCACCTGGGCGCGATAGCGCTCGCGCGGGGTCTTCATGCCCGTTTCCGTCATGACCTGCCGCCCCTCCACGCCGTAGCGCTACACACCGAAGAATCAGTTAGAGGCTATCACGGAGCCTCCGTATGGAAGCGAGCGGGGCCTCCTTCGCCGAGCGGTACGACCTGGTGGGCACGAGCATCGTCGGCGGCGATGACCGTGCGGTGGCCGGGGCGGTCGGTGGGAACCGCCGAATCCAGTTGTCCGCTTGTCCGCGATCCGTCATCGGGTGGGAGCGCGGGGTTCACGGCCGCTGCCTACGGTGACTGGTCGCCAGGGGCTCCCCCAACTCCGCGAGGGCGATCCGCACCGGGCAGGCCGACCGCGCCCCGGCCGGCCGCCTCCCGGGCACACTCACCCCGCTCGCCCCGGGCACCGCGCACCTCGTTCGCCGCGGGCCCACCGCACTCTGATCCGGAGGATTGTGTGAATCGCAGCACCCGACGGTCCACTCGCCGCGCCCTGATCGCCGCCCTGCTCGGCGCCGCCGCCGCACTCGGCGCGGCATCGCCCGGTGCCGCCTCGGCGGACCGGCCGGCCGACGCGGCGTCGGCCGCGCGTCCCGTGCCGCTGCGCGTGGCCACGTACAACATGCACGCCGGAGCCGGGCAGGACAACGTCTTCGACCTCGACCGCACCGCGGCGGCGCTCCGCGATCTGCACGCCGACGTGATCGGCCTCCAGGAGGTCGATGTGCACTGGGGCGCCCGCAGCGGCTACGCCGACGAGGCGAGGGAACTCGCCGAACGGCTGGGCATGCGGGTCTTCTTCGCCCCGATCTACGACCTGCCACCCGCCGCGGAGAACGCCGAGCGGCGGCAGTTCGGGGTCGCGGTGCTCAGCCGGCTTCCGGTGGCCGCCGTCGAGAACCACGAGATCACCCGGCTCTCCACCCAGGTCCCCGACGCCGTGCCCGCCCCCGCGCCCGGCTTCGCCGAGGTGACGGTCCGGGTCCGCGGCACCCTCGTGCACTTCTACTCGACCCACCTGGACTACCGGGCCGACCCCTCGGTCCGGCGTGCCCAGGTGGACGACATGCTCGGCATCCTCGCCGCGGACCGCGGGCCGAAGGTCCTCGTCGGGGACTTCAACGCCGACGCCGGCGCACCCGAGTTCGCGAAGCTGTGGGGTCCGCTGGCCGACGCGGCGCCGAACGGCGGCAAGACCTACCCGGCGATCGACCCGGTCTCCCGCATCGACCTGGTGACCGTCTCGCCCGAGGTCACCGTCACCGGCGCGCGCGAGGTCGCGACCGAGGCATCGGACCACCGGCCGGTGGTCGCCGACCTCCTGGTCCGACGGCACGGTCACTGACCCACCACCGCTCACGGGGCCCGCACGCCCACCCGGGGCCGGGGCGGCGGGATCCCGCGCGGGCTCGGCGCGCGCTCAGGCCGGTTCCCGCCGCCGGTGAGGAGTACGCCCAGGTGGCACACGGCTGCCGACCCGCCACTTCCGGGTTGCGAACGACCGACAGCAGCGTCATCGAACCACCGCGCGTAGAGCCCCGACGGCCACAACTGCCGCCGGATCCCTTACGGTTGGGCACCGTGCCGCGGCCGAGGCCGGATACCGACAGAACCAGCACGCCCCACAGGCACCACCCGCCATCCACCGCCCGGCGCACAGCCGTTCCTCGGGGCGTTCGCGCTGCCGGCGCGGGCCCGGATCGCCGGAGCACCATGGCCGCGCCACCTCGACGCCGCCCGGCGCCGTCATCACGTACCGCGCCCCTCACATCCGCCGCAGGACCCCCACCCGCACCACCGCCCGGCCTCGACCGGAACACGCCCCCAACCCGCACCCCATCCGCACCCGCACCCGCACCCGCACCCGCACCCGCCGCAGGTGATCGGCCACGGCGACGCCGGTTCACTCCGGCGGAGCGCCGCCGAATCCGATCTCGTTTCCATCCGGATCGCGGTAGATGGCCTTGCGCACACCATTGGCGTAGGTCGTGCGCTGCACGGGCCGCAGTCCGCGTTCGGCGATGCCGGCGACCCGGGCGTCGAAATCGTCCACGAAGACGGTGTGCATGGCGTGACCCGCGCGGCCGGGCCGGTGCTCGACATACACATACCGGTGCTCGGCGAGTTCCCACACCGACTCGGTGTCGCCTGCCACGAACGTCGGCGGGAAGCCGAGCAGCCGCTCGTACCAATCCAGCGCCGCCGCATAGTCGTTGACGGGGATGCCGGCGAACAGGTCGAGAGCCATGCCGTCATCGTAGGGCGGCCCGTGACGGCACGTCCGCGCGTGGACGGCCGCCCGGCGGCGGGCGCGGGCCGGTGTCCGCCGAGGCCCCGGCCCGCTCCGGGTCCCTCGAAGTTCTCCGTGTCAAGGGGTTGACCTGGGGCGGTGGGCCTCCTACTGTCCTCGCACCTCCCGGGGTACATCGATTAACCAATCATTAACCGTCTGGTTGGAGACATCCCGCTGTGCGCTCCTCGCTGACTCGGCGCGGCCTTCTCGCCGCCGGTTCCGGCCTCGCCGCGGCCGCCCTGCCCGCCCTCTCCGGCTGCTCGTCGCTGGCCGCGGCGGACTCCGACCCGGACACCCTGGTCGTCCACACCCAGCTGGGTACGACGGCCCCGGGCTCCCCGACCTACCTGTCCGCCCTGGACCGGTTCCGCAAGGAGAATCCGGGCCTGAAGGTGAAGAACCTGATCAACGGCGACGACCTGGGCCAGGTCTACGAGACCTCGCGGCTGGCCCGCAAGGAGGCCGACGTCGTCATGGTCAACCTGTACGACAAGACGCTGGCCTGGACGGACGTGGACGCGACGGTCGACGTCGGCCCGTACCTCGACGCGTGGGGGCTGCGCGACCGGGTGCTGCCCACCGCGCTCAGGGCGTGGACCGACGCCCGCGGGCGGCTGCGGGCCTTCCCGTACTTCGCCACCAACTGGCCGGTCGCCTACAACCGGGCGCTGCTGGACCGGGCCGGTGTCGACGCCGTACCCACCACGGGCGACCAGCTCATCGCCGCCGCCCGCAAGCTGCGCGCCAAGGGCATCGCCCCCGTCACCGTCGGCGGCAACGACTGGACCGGGCAGAAACTGCTCGCGCAGATCATCCAGACCTACCTCACCGAGGACGAGGCCCGGCACGCCTACGCGACCGGGGACTTCGGCGGCCGTGCGGTGCGCGACGGCATCGACTACTTCGTGGCGCTGCGCGACGCCGGCGTGTTCGCGGACAAGGCACAGGGCCTGACCTCCGACTCGATGACGACACAGTTCAACACCCAGGGCGCGGCGATCCAGTCGGCGATGTCGTCCGCGCTGGCCAAGGTGCCCGAGCCGGTGGCCCGTCACACCGAGGTGGGCGGCTGGCCGCTGGCCCCCGGCGCGGCGCAGGACAGGCCGACCGTCATCCGGGCCTTCACCCTCATCGGGTTCTGGATCAGCCCGAACGGCGTGCGCAAGATCGGGCACGTCGAGAAGTTCCTGCGCTTCATGTACCGCCCCGACACCGTCTCCCGGTTCGTCAGGGAGAGCGGCCGGGACATGGCCCTGCGCACGGACACGGTCAGCACGGACTTCCCGCTGGTGGCCGCGGCACAGCGGCTGGGCGGGGACGTCAGTCAGGTCCTGCTGCCCGACGTGTATGTGCCGCCCGCCGCCACCCAGCCGCTGATCACCGCCACCAGCACCTCCTTCACGCGGGGCACCGGCGCGGCCAAGGTCCGCGCCCTGCTCGAAGCCGCGTACCGGTCCGCATGAGCCGCCGACCCGCTCCCCCGTTCCCCAAGCCCCCGTCCACGGGAGTCCTCGCATGACGACGCTGACGTCACCATCGGGCACCGCCGCGGCCCGCCGCACCGCCCCGCCCTCCCCCGCCACCGGCCGCGGCGGCCCGCGGCAGGGCGGCACGATCCTCGCCGTGCCGGCCCTGGTCTGGTACCTGGTGTTCATGGTCGGGCCGATGCTGGCCATCTTCGTGATCGCGACCCTGCACTGGCCGGGCATGCTGCAACCGGTGTCGTTCGCGGGCCTCGGCAATGTGCGCACGGTCCTGGACGACCCGGTGTTCTGGGACGCGGTGCGCAACACCGCCGTACAACTGGCCGTCGCCCTGCCCGTGATGATCACGTGCGCGTATCTGCTCGGCTACTACGTGGCGCAGCGCCCGCCGGGCCACCGGATCATCCGATATCTGCTGTTCATCCCGGGCCTGATCTCGACGCCGGCGAAGGCGATGGTGTTCTACGCCGCGCTGTCGCCGGACGGGCTGCTCAACGGTGCCCTGAGCGGGCTGGGCCTGGACTCGCTCACGGATGCCTGGCTGGCCTCGCCCTCGACGGCGCTGGCCTGTCTGATCGCACTGGACGTCTGGAGCGGGATCGGGTTCACGGCGGTGCTGTTCGCGGCGCGGCTGAGCAGCGTGCCGGACGAGCTGGGCGAGGCGGCGCAGCTGGACGGCGCCGGGCACTGGCGGACCATGTGGGCGATCCACTTCCCGGTGATCCGGGACTACGTCGGTGTGGTGACGATGCTTCAGTTCCTGTGGACGCTGTTCGGTTCCGCCCAGCATGTGCTGCTGCTGACGCAGGGCGGTCCCGGCACCTCCTCGACCACCCTGTCCTTCCTCGTCTACCAGAAGGCGTTCATCGCCGCGGACCTCGGCTACAGCCAGACCGTCGGCGTCATCCTCTTCCTCGCCGGACTCGTCGGACTCCTCGGCATCCGCCGCGTCTTCCGGCAGACCTACTGATCGGAGCAGCCCCATGAAGTTCGGCAAACGCTGGCTCCCGGCCCATCTGCTCGTGTGGACGTACGCGGTGCTGCTCGTCGTACCGCTGTACTACTTCGTCATCTCCGCGTTCAAGACCAACGACGAGATCTTCGGCCGCCCCTTCGCGCTGCCCTCGTCGTTCTCCTTCGGGAACTTCAGCACGGCGTTCAGCAGCGCCGACCTCGGGCTCGCCGTCGCCAACTCGGCCCTGGTGACGGTCCTCTCGCTGGTACTGACCCTGCTGCTTGCCGTGCCCGCCGCCTTCGCGCTGGCCCGGTCGACGGGGCGGACGGCCGGAGTGATCGAGAAGGTGTTCTCGCTCGGATTCCTCATCCCGACCTTCGCCGCCCTGTTCCCCACCTTCCTGCTGGCGGCGGCGACCGGCCTCTTCCACACCCGTACCTTCATGGTGCTGTTCCTGCTGGCGACGGCGATGCCGCTGTCCGTGGTGATCCTCGTGCAGTTCATGCGGACGGTCCCGCGGGAGATGGAGGAGGCCGCCCGGATCGACGGGGCGTCGACATACGCGGTGCTGCGGCACGTGTACACACCGATGTGTCTGCCCGGCATCGCGACCGTGCTGCTGCTGAACTTCCTGACCTTCTGGAACGAGTATCTGTACTCGTTGGTCATCATCGGCCCGGACCCGGCGCAGCGCACCGTGCAGGTCGCCCTGCCCACGCTGAAGTCGATCACCGGCACGGACTACGGGGTGCTGACCGCGGGCACCGTCCTCACCCTCGTACCGGTGTGGGTGGTGTACACGGTGCTCCAGAAGCGGATGCAGCAGGCCCTGGTCAGCGGGGCGGTGAAGCTGTGAACGAGGCCGCGCGGAAGGCGGCCCGTCGGCCCACCATCAAGGCGGTGGCCGCGGCGGCGGGGGTGTCGACCGCCGCGGTCTCGCAGGCGTTCAACGACAAGGGCCGGCTGTCGGAGGCCACCCGGCGGCGCATCCTGGACACGGCCGTGGAGCTGGGCTGGTCCCCCAGCGCCTCCGCGGCGGCGCTGCGCAGCGCCCGTACCCGGTCGCTCGCGCTGGTCGTGCGCCGGCCCACCGATGTGCTGGGTGCCGACCCGCACTTCAGTGAGCTGATCACCGGCATAGAGGGTGAACTGGCGCCGCGCGGCTACGGCCTGCTGCTGCATCTGGTCACCGATCCGCGCGAGGAGAACGCCCTCTACGAGCGGTTCGCCGCGGAGGGGCGGGTCGACGGCGCCGTGCTGACCGACGCGCGCGCCGACGACTCCCGGCCCGCCCTGCTGGCCCGGCTGGGCCTGCCCGCGGTACTGCTCGGCCCGCCGGACGGCTCCACCGGCGTGCCGCGGGTCGGTCTCGGGCAGCAGGGCGCCGGGGTCCGGGAGGTCGTGGAGCACCTGGTCGGCCTCGGCCACCGACGGATCGCCTATGTGGCGGGCCCGCCGGAGCTGCAGCACACCCGGCTGCGCCGGCAGGCGTTCGAGTCGGCCCTGAGAGCGGCGGGTCTGCGGCCGTTCGCCGTGCTGCACACCGACTTCACCGAGCGGTCCGCGGTCGGCGCCACCGAGGCGCTCCTCGACGCCGAGGGCCGTCCCACCGCGATCGTGTACGCCAACGACTCCATGGCCGTGTGCGGCATCGGCACCGCGCAGCGCGCCGGGCTCGGCGTGCCGCGGGATCTGTCGGTGGTCGGCTACGACAATCTGCCGCTCGGCCGCTGGCTGCACCCCCGGCTCAGCACCGTCGACCAGCAGGTGCAGCGCGTCGGCGCCGCCGCGGCCCGGCTGCTGCTCGCCCTGTGCGGCGAGGAGGTCGCGAAGC
>NZ_JBSGBN010000052.1:0-62522 GCF_053601275.1 Streptomyces sp. NPDC004752
ATCCGCGCGAGCGCCGCCGCCTGACGGCGTGCGGCGGCGGCCAGCGCGGATGCCACGACCGGGCGGACGGGATCGGCCGCCCGCACCGGGGTGACAAGGACATCGATGACGCCGCCGCAGGTCAGGCCGATGGCGAAGGCGTCCGCGTCGCTGTAGCCGAAGCGTTCGAGGACGGTCTCGCCGTCCTGGAGCGCCTGCCGGCACAGCTCGTAGACGGCGCCTTCCACACAGCCGCCGGAGACCGAGCCGATCGCGGTGCCGTCGGCGTCCACCGCGAGGGCGGCGCCGGGCAGTCGCGGCGCGCTGCCACCGACCGCGACCACGGTGGCCACGGCGACATCACGCCCCCGCTCGACCCATCGGTTCAGCTCGTCGGCGATGTCCAGCATGTCTCGGTCTCCTCACGGCTATCGGATGAAGGGCGCAGTCGGACCGCACCCCAAAGGGGCGCGAGGAACTGCGCGACCAGCCACGACACACCCGCACCCGAACAACAACCTCACCGCCCCACACCCCATAGGGGCGCGGGGAACTGCGCAACCAGCCACGACACACCCGCACCCGAACAACAACCGCCAACTCGGCTCCCCCACGACGGAGTCGCTACGTGCCCGTGAGGTGTTCCGGTCGGACCGGCGTCCTGTTCAGCTCCAGCCCGGTCGCGTTCCGGATCGCCGCGAGAACGGCCGGGGTCGAGGACAGGGTGGGGGCCTCGCCGACCCCGCGCAGCCCGTACGGCGCGTGGTCGTCGGCGAGTTCGAGCACGTCGACGGGGATGGTCGGTGTATCGAGGATGGTGGGGATCAGGTAGTCCGTGAAGGACGGGTTCCGGACCTTCGCCGTCCTCGGGTCGACGACGATCTCCTCCATCACCGCGATGCCCAGGCCCTGCGTGGTGCCGCCCTGGATCTGGCCGACGACCGACAGCGGGTTGAGCGCCTTGCCCACGTCCTGGGCGCAGGCCAGCTCGACCACCTTGACCAGGCCCAGTTCGGTGTCGACCTCGACGACGGCGCGGTGCGCGGCGAAGGAGTACTGCACATGGCCGTTGCCCTGGCCGGTGCGCAGGTCGAAGGGCTCGGTGGGCCGGTGCCGCCACACCGCCTCGACCTCGACTGCCTCGTCCTCCAGGACGTCCACCAGGTCGGCGAGCACCTCGCCGCCGTCGGTGACGACCTTGCCGCCCTCCAGCAGCAGTTCGGCCGTCGCCCAGGCGGGGTGGTAGGTGCCGAACCTGCGGCGCCCCAGTTCCAGGACCCGCTCGCGCACCAGCTCGCAGGCGTTCTTGACGGCGCCGCCGGTGACATACGTCTGCCGGGACGCCGAGGTCGAACCGGCGCTGCCCACCTGGGTGTCGGCGGGCTGGATGGTCACCTGGGTGACGCCCAGCTCGGTGCGGGCGATCTGTGCGTGGACGGTGACGCCGCCCTGGCCGACCTCCGCCATCGCCGTGTGCACGGTGGCCACCGGCCGGCCGCCGACGACCTCCATCCGGACCCTGGCGGTCGAGTAGTCGTCGAAGCCCTCGGAGAAGCCGACGTTCTTGATGCCGACCGCGTAGCCGACGCCGCGTACGACGCCCTCGCCGTGGGTGGTGTTGGACAGGCCGCCGGGCAGCTGCCGTACGTCGGCGCCCTCGCTGCTCTCCCACTGGCGCTCCGGTGGCATCGGCAACGCCTTGACGCGGCGCAGCAGTTCGGCGACCGGGGCCGGCGAGTCGACCCGCTGCCCGGTCGGCATGACGGTGCCCTGTTCCATCGCGTTCAGCTGACGGAACTCCACCCGGTCCAGGCCCAGGCGGTCGGCGACCTTGTCCATCTGCGCCTCGTACGCGAAGCACGCCTGGACCGCGCCGAAGCCGCGCATCGCGCCGCACGGCGGGTTGTTGGTGTAGAGGGCGATGGCCTCGATCTCGACGTCGTCGACGGCGTACGGGCCGATGCCGAGGGAGGCGGCGTTGCCGACGACGGCCGGGGAGGCGGAGGCGTAGGCGCCGCCGTCGAGCACGATGCGGCAGCTCACATGGGTGAGCCTGCCGTCCTTCGTGGCGCCGTGCTCGTAGTGCAGCCGGGCCGGGTGGCGGTGGACATGCCCGAAGAAGGACTCGAAACGGTTGTAGACGATCTTGACCGGCTTGCCGGTGCGGAGTGCCAGCAGACAGGCGTGGATCTGCATCGACAGGTCCTCCCGGCCGCCGAACGCGCCGCCGACGCCGGACAGCGTCATCCGGACCTTGTCCTCGGGCAGGCCGAGAACGGGCGCGATCTGGCGCAGGTCGGAGTGGAGCCACTGGGTGGCCACATACAGGTGGACACCGCCGTCCTCCTCGGGTACGGCGAGCCCCGACTCGGGACCGAGGAACGCCTGGTCCTGCATCCCGAAGGTGTAGTCCCCCGTGACGATCACGTCGGCCCTCCGGGCGGCCTCGGCCACGTCGCCGCGGACGATCGGCTGTCGGTGGACGATGTTCGGGTGCGGGACGTGCGCCACATGGTCATCGGTGCGGTGCTCGTGGACGAGGAGGGCGTCCGGGGCGGTCGCGGACGCCTCGTCGGTGATGACGGGCAGCTCGCGGTAGTCGACCCTGATCTTGGCGGCGGCGCGGCGCGCGGTCTCCGGGTGGTCGGCGGCGACGATCGCGACCGGCTCTCCGTGGTGGCGCACCTTGCCGTGGGCCAGGACGGGGGTGTCCCGGATCTCCAGGCCGTAGTGCTTCACGTCGGCCGGCAGGTCGTCGTACGTCAGCACGGCGTGGACACCCGGGGTGGCCAGGGCCTCGCTCGTGTCGATCGACGCGATCTCGGCGTGCGCGAGCGGGGAGCGCAGGATCTGGCCCCAGAGCATGTCCTCGTGCCACATGTCGGACGCGTAGGCGAACTCTCCGGTGACCTTGAGGATGCCGTCGGGACGGAGCGTGGACTCGCCGATGCCGCCCTTGGTCGCAATGCCCTGCGTGATCTTGGTGGGAGCGCCGTCGGTCATGCTCGGACCCCCTCGGACTGCCGGGCGGCGGCGAGGCGGACCGCGTCCATGATCTTCTCGTAGCCGGTGCAGCGGCACAGGTTGCCGGACAGCGCCTCACGGATGTCCGCGTCGGTCGGACGGGGGTTGCGCTCCAGCATCTCGTCGGCGGCGACCAGCAGACCGGGGGTGCAGAAGCCGCACTGGACGGCGCCCGCGTCGATGAACGCCTGCTGGACCGGGGAGAGCCCGGTGCCCTCGCCGGTCCGCGCGCCGGTGCCCTGCATGCCCTGAGTGCTCTGCGTGCTCTGCGTGCTCTGCGTGCTCTGCGTGCCCTGCGCCTGCCACCGCCGGGCCTTGTCGAGCGAGGTGCCGCGGGCGGGCGCCCCGCACGACCGCTGCTCGGCGTAGTCCGCCAGGCCCTCGACGGTGACCACCTCGCGTCCCTCGACCTGACCGGCGGCGACCAGGCACGAACACACCGGGACGCCGTCCAGGCGGACTGTGCACGAGCCGCACTCGCCCTGCTCGCAGGCGTTCTTGGAGCCGGGCAGGCCGAGGCGTTCCCTGAGCACGTACAGCAGGGACTCGCCCTCCCAGACGTCGTCCGCCTCCTGGGGCCGTCCGTTGACGGTGAAGTGGACACGCATCACGCGACTCCCTCGGTGGTGGGGCGGGCGCCGCGGTACGACTCCCAGGCCCAGGTGAGCGTCCGGCGGGCCATGACACCGACCGCGTGGCGGCGGTAGCTCGCGGTGCCCCGGACGTCGTCGATCGGGTTGCAGGCGGCGGCGCACAGGTCCGCGAACCGCCGGGCGACCGACGGGGTGACGGCCTTTCCGCTGTCCCAGCAGCTGCCCTCGTCGAGCGCCGCGTTCAGGAAGTCCTCGGCGGTCCTGGCGCGCACCGGCGTGGGCGCGGCCGAGCCGATCCCGGTGCGCACGGTCCGGGTCTCGGGGTGCAGCGCGAGCCCGAAGGCGCACACGGCGATGACCATGGCGTTGCGGGTGCCGACCTTGGAGAACTGCTGCGGCCCGTCGGCCTTCTTGATCCGCACCGCGCGGATCAGCTCGTCCGCGGCGAGGGCGTTGCGCTTCACGCCGGTGTAGAAGTCGTCGATCGGGATCAGCCGGGTCCCGCGCACGGACTCGGCCTCGACCTCGGCGCCCGCGGCGAGCAGCGCGGGGTGGGCGTCGCCGGCCGGGGAGGCGGTGCCCAGGTTGCCGCCGACGCCGCCGCGGTTGCGGATCTGCGGGGAGGCGACCGTGTGCGAGGCGAGCGCGAGGCCGGGCAGCTCGGCGCGGAGGTGCTCCATGATCCCGGTGTACGGGACCGAGGCGCCCAGCCGCACGGTGTCCTCGCCGACCTCCCACTCGTAGAGCTCGCCGATCCGGTTGAGGTCGAGGAGGTACTCGGGCCGCCGATGGTCGAAGTTGATCTCGACCATCACGTCGGTGCCACCCGCGATCGGCACGGCGGTGGGGTGCGCCGCCTTCGCGGCGAGCGCCTCCTCCCAGCTGGCGGGGCGAAGGAAGTCCATGACCGGCTCTCTTCTTCTGCGTCGTGTGGGGCGTACAGATCGAGCCAATGCGTGTGCGGTGGCCCGGCTCGTTCCTGTGCTGTTCACGCGGAGTGGGGTCAGTACACAGCGCCGTGCTCCGAGCGGGTCAGTCACCGAAACCATGAAGGAGTTGGCTGGCCAGGGAGAGCATCTTGTAGATTCGTATGAACTGAGGTCATCAGAAACCTCACCGTTCTCCCGAGGAAACGCGGGACACGGCGGGGGCCGTCGTGGAGAGCGGCCCGCGCACCGGTCACCGGGCTCCTCCCCCGACTTCCCCACCAAGATTCATCGTAGGTTTCAAGACACAGAACGGCGGCGACGAAATGCGGCTGCGCGCACTTCTGGACACCGATGCGCTGGGCCTGCGGCTGCTCGGCGGCGAGGACGAGCTGGACCGGACCGTACGCGGCGTGATGACCACCGACCTACAGGACCCCAGCCGCTACCTCTCGGGCGGCGAGCTGGTTCTGACGGAGCTGGCCAGACGCCGGGACGCCGCCGACTCCGAGCGGTTCGTACGGATCCTGGTGCAGGCCGGGGTCGCCGCCCTGGCCGCCGGCGAGGCCGAGCTGGGCACCGTCCCGGACGACCTGGTGCTGGCCTGCGCACGGCACCGGCTGCCGCTGTTCGCGGTGCACGAGTCGGTGGCGTTCGCCACGATCACCGAGTACGTAGTGCGCCAGGTGTCCGGCGAGCGCGCCGGGGACCTGGCGGCCGTCGTGGACCGGCACCGGCGGATGATGACCGCGGGCCCGGCGGGCGGCGGCCCGGACGTGGTCCTCGACCTGCTCGGCACCGACCTGGACCTGCGGGCCTGGGTGCTGTCCTCCACCGGCCGGCTGATCGCGGGCTCCAAGGTCAGGGGAGCGGACCTGCCCGCCGGGGCGCACGCCCGGCTGGCCGCCGAGCACCTGGCGGCCACCCGTACCGGCCGCCGCGGCCCGCACCGGCTGGTCCTCGGCCACACGACGTACTCGCTCTTCCCGATCCGCTCCGGCGGCCGCTCGCCGCAGGCCGCCCGGGACGTGCGTGAGACGGTGCTGTCGGACTGGCTGCTCGCCGTCGAGGCCGACGCCGGGGAGTGGCCCGAGGAGCGGCTCGATCTGCTCCAGGGCGTCACCCAGCTGATCGCGGTCGAACGGGACCGGCGGGACGCGGCGCGCACGGTGCGGCGCCGGCTCGCGCAGGAGGTGCTGGAGCTGGTGCAGGCCGGTGCCGCACCCGCCGAGATCGCCGCGCGGCTGCGGGTGGCCGCGCCGGTGCTGCTGCCCGGTCTCGGCGCGGCCCCGCACTGGCAGGTGGTGGCGGCCCGGGTCGAATGGGAGGACGGGCCCGGCGTGCCCGGCGTGGCCGGCGTGCCCGGCGGGGCCTCGGCCGAGGGCGCCGACGGGCACCGGGCGGGCGACGTCGCGGGCGGCCCGGTCGCCCAGGCGCTGCTGGAGGAGATCCTGGTCGACCCGCTGGCCACCGGGCCCGAGCCGGCCGACCGCATCGCCGTCGCCCATACCGGCGACGAGGCCGTCGCGCTGGTCCCGCTCCCGGCCGTCGCCGCCGAGCACGACGGCTCGGAGTCCGGGGTCCTCGCCGATGCGCTGCTGGCGTCCATACGCGACCCGCTGACGGCGGGCCTGGGCGACGACGGCCGGGTCACCCTGGGCGTCAGCGCGGCCGTGCACTCGGCGGAGGGGCTGCGCGGGGCGCTGGAGGAGGCCCGGCACGCCCGCCGGGTGGCCGCGGCACGCCCCGGGCGGGTGTGCGCTGCGGGCCACCAGGAGCTGGCCTCGCACGTACTGCTGCTGCCGTTCGTACCGGACGACGTGCGACGGGCCTTCACCGCCCGGCTCCTGGACCCGCTGCGCGACTACGACCGCCGGCACCGGGCCGAGCTGATCCCGACGCTGGAGGCGTTCCTGGACTGCGACGGCTCCTGGACCCGCTGTGCCACCCGGCTCCACCTGCACGTCAACACGCTGCGGTACCGGGTGGGCCGGATCGAGCAGTTGACGGGACGGGACCTTTCGCGGCTGGAGGACAAGCTCGATTTCTTCCTTGCGCTGCGCATGAGTTGAGGTCACGCGGGCGTGCGCCGGGTGGACGCCGGGTGACGCCCTGTCCCACGACTTTGTGAAATCCTTCACCCAGCCTCTTGGCCCGGCCCGGGAAATGGTGTTGGAATGCCGCCACCACTCAACAGCTCGACGGCGCGCTCTGGGAGGGCAATGTGGCGCATTCCGCCATGTCTGGTAACGGAACGACCGCCGGTGACGATCCGCTCCAGACGGCGGTATGGCGATTGCGCTCGCGGGCCTGCTGGGCCGACGCGGCGGCCCTGCTCCGGCCGGACACCGCGTCGGCCGCGCTCCAACGGGCCGGACTGCTGGTCGAACGCTGCCTGTACACGGAGCGGGGCTGGGCCGAGGCCGAGGACGCGCTGCGTACGGCGGAGGCGGTGGCCCAGAGCGACGAGGAACGCGGCGCGGCGGCCTGCGAGCGCGGCCAGCTCGCCTACGCGGCCACGCTGCACGGGGTGCGGGACCGGGCGGACGAGGCGCGGGCCGCGCTGGGCCGGGCGGCGGCCCTGATCCCGCCCAAGGCGCCCGGCCGGGCGCTGCTGGACTTCCGCCGGGGTCTGCTGGCCGAGAACCTGGCCCGCTCCCCGCAGGCGGCCCGGGCCGCGTACCACCGCGCCCACGCGAGCGCCACCGCGCACGCGGACCCGCTGCTCCTGTCCTTCACCTGGCGGCACCTCGCGGGGCTCGCCCTGCGGGACGGAGAGGTGGCCGAGGCGCGCCACGGCTTCGCCGAATCCCTGCGTATCCGCGAGGAGTTGGGCTATCTGGTCGGCACGGCGCCGGCCCTGGCCTCCCTCGCCGACACCGCGTCCGAGCCGGAGGCGTCCCGGCTCCGCGAGGAGGCCCGCCGCCTGTTCCGCCTCCTCGGCGGCGTACCCACCTGGCTGGCCCAGCACCTGACCCCACCGACCCCGGACCCGGCAACAGCCTGACCCCGGACGGAACACACCCGCCGTCGGATCAACGGCCTAAGAGCTGCGAACAGAGTGGGAGTCCGATCAGCGTGCGGCGTCTGGTGCGTGCGATCGCAAGGCGCCGGAAGGTCCTCGTAGCGGAGCTACCAGGGCGTTTCGGCAACGCCGCGTGGGGGCACCTCCCGGCCGAAGGCTGGGGGAGTGCGTGCCAGACGCCGCACGCCGGGCGCCCATTCTGTTCGCAGCTCTGAAGCCCCAGCTCGTTCAGGCCTCCTCGCTGACCAGCAGCAGTCCGGCGGCGCCGTCGTTCGTCGGCGAGGCGTTGCCCGCGGTGACCGTGCCGCCCTGGCGAAAGACCGGCCCCAGCCGAGCCGGCTGCTGCGGCGACGTGTCCTCGCGGACGCATTCGTCGCGGTCCACGACGATGCCGTCCGGGCGCTCCACGGGCAGCAGTTCGTCGTCGAAGTGACCGTTCTCGCGGGCCGCGGCGGCCCGTCGGTGGCTGCGCAGCGCGAACGCGTCCTGGCGCTCGCGCGGGACGCCGTACCGCGCGGCGACCTCCTCGGCGGTCTCGCCCATGGGCAGCAGCCCGTGCAGGTCCCGCATCGCCGGGTTGACCAGGCGCCAGCCGAGCCGGGTGTCGACGGTCTCGATCCGGTGCGGCAGGGCCTCGTCGGGGCGGGGCGGCACGAAGGGGGCGCGGCTGATCGACTCGGAGCCGCCCGCGATCACGATGTCGGCCTCGCCGGCCGCGACGGTGCGGGCGGCGGCGGTGACGGCCTCCAGGCCGGAGGCGCACAGCCGGTTGACGGTGGCGCCGGGCACGGTCTCGGGCAGGCCGGCGAGCAGGGCGGCCATCCGGGCGACGTTGCGGTTGTCCTCGCCGGCCTGGTTGGCGGCGCACCGGTAGACGTCGTCGATCCGGGCCGGGTCGAGCGCGGGCACATCGGCCACCAGAGGGCGGATGACGGCCGCCGCGAGGTCGTCGGGCCGGACGCAGGACAGGGCTCCGCGCAGCTTGCCGATGGGGGTGCGGCGGGCGGCCGCGAAGTGGACGGGGCGCACGGCTGGACTCCTGACCGTCGGCGCTGTTCACCAGCGGATTAATTAGCACTGCTGGTTTTAGACTAGAGACCGCCGTCCGGACCGCTGGGAAGATCTCCCCATACCGTCATCGAGGCGTTCGGAGGACCCCTGGCCCACGCCCGGGAGCACGCCCTGACCGGCACCCGGGACGCGATCGGCGCACGCGAGTGGCCGCACCCGGCGCCGCGGTATCCGGCCCTCGTGGCGCACGGTTACGGCAAGCACACCGGCCGCCACGAAGGGCGCGTCGGCGTCCTGACCGGGCACGGCGCGGCCGTGTACGGGCCCGACCACCTGGGCCACGGGCGGTCGGCGCGTCGCGTACGGGCACGCGGGCTCGGGCCGGCGTCGCGTACCGGCGTCCGCTCGTCGGGCCGAACACCACCCCGCGCGGCGCGGCTCCGCCGGCCCCCGCCCCCCCCCCGCGGCCCCCCCCCCCCCCCCCCCCCCCAGGGGGGGCCCGTGGGCACCCGCGGCCCCGGGGCCCGCCCCGCCCCGCCCCGCCTCGGGGATCCGCTTGGCCTCCTCGGCGCCGAGGACCGGCCTCCCCGAGCCGCCGCCCGCTGTCCGAATTCCCGGGACATTCCCGATCATCGGGCGGCAGAATGTCGGCGGACGACCGCACAGGCGGACGACCGCGTATGAGAAGGGCAGCGATGTGAGCGAGGGGCACCCCCCTGCGGGCGGGCCGGTGAGGCTGAACACCTCCGTGGCCCACAACGCGCGGGTCTGGAACTACTGGATCGGCGGCAAGGACAACTACGAGGTCGACCAGCAGGTCGGCGAGCAGGTCGCCGGGCTGTTCCCGGTGATCCGGGCGGTCGCGCGCGCGGACCGGGAGTTCCTGGGGCGGGCGGTCCGGTTCCTGGCCGAGGAACGCGGGGTGCGGCAGTTCCTCGACATCGGCACCGGGCTGCCGACCGTGAACAACACCCATGAGATAGCACAGCGGATCGCGCCCGAGTCACGGATCGTGTACGTCGACAACGACCCGATCGTGCTGGCGCACGCCCGTACCCTGCTCACCAGCACCGCCGAGGGCGTCACCGACTACATCGACGCCGATGTGCACGACCCGGACGCGATCCTGCGACGGGCCGCCGAGACCCTCGACCTGTCACGGCCGGTCGCGGTGATGATGCTGGGCATCCTGAACTTCGTGCTCGATACGGACAAGGCCCGGGACATCGTGCGCCGGGTCATGGCGGCGGTGCCCTCCGGCAGCTTCCTCGCGCTGACCCACCCCACCCGCGACGCCGAGTTCGGCGGCGTGGGCAACGTGGCCGCCATGGAGTTCTGGAACGAGAACGCCACGCCGCCCATCATCGCCCGCGCCAGGCCCGAGGTCGCCGCCTTCCTCGACGGACTGGACCTGCTCGAACCCGGCCTGGTGCCGTGCTCGCAGTGGCGCGCCGGTCCCGACTCCCCCGCGGTGGTGCCCCAGTTCGGCGCGGTGGCCGTGAAACCCTGACCCCGGACCGGACAGCCGAGCCCGTCAGGAGGACGTATGACCACGCTGGCCGACCCCGTGCCCGGAGGGCGTCCCGGTGATGTGGAGCGGGCCGTGGAACGCGCCGCCGAACTGACCGGCCGGGGCGTGTGCGGGATCGTCCTGGCCTACGTCGACACGGCGGGCGTGGGCCGGGTGAAGACGATCCCGACGGCCCGGCTCGCCGACGCGGCCGCCTGGGGCGTCGGCATGTCACCGGTCTTCGACACCTTCCTGGCGGACGACTCGATCGTCACCACGGACGTCCTCGGTTCGCCGGACGGAGATCTGCGGCTGTACCCGGACCTGGACCGGCTGGTGGAACTGACCGGTCAGCCCGGCTGGGCCTGGGCCCCGGTCGACCGGATCACCCAGGAGGGCGAGCCGCACCCCGGGTGCAGCCGGACCTTCCTGCGCCGGGTCGTCGCGGACGCCGAGGCCCGGCTCGGCCTCACCTTCCGGGCGGCCGTGGAGGTCGAGTGGTCCGTCGGCCTGGACACCGCGCCCGAGGGGGCGTTCGTCCCTGCGGTGTCCGGCCCGGCCTACGGTGCCACCCGGCAGGTCGAGCTGAGCGACTGCACCGCCGACCTGCTCGCCGCCCTGGCCGCACAGGGCATCGATGTCGACCAGGTCCATCCCGAGTACGCGGCCGGGCAGTTCGAGGTGTCGGTGGGCGCGCTGGACCCGGTGGCGGCGGCCGACCGGAGCGTGCTCGTGCGGCAGACCGTCCGGGCGGTGGCGCGGCGGCACGGGCTGCGGGTGTCGTTCGCCCCGGCCGTGCTCGCCACCGGCGTCGGCAACGGCGGTCATCTGCACCTGTCCTGCTGGCGGGCCGGGGCGAATCTGCACGCGGGCGGCGAGGGCCGGTACGGCATGACGGCCGACGCGGAGTCGTTCGCGGCCGGGGTGCTCGCCCGGCTGCCCGCGCTGACGGCGGTGACCGCGCCGAGCCCGGCCAGCTATCTGCGGCTCAGGCCCGCCCAGTGGGCGGGCGTGTTCACCTGCTGGGGCCGGGAGACCCGGGAGGCGGCGCTGCGGGTCGTCACCGGCACCACGGGCCGTCGGCAACGGGACGCGAACCTGGAGGTCAAACCGGTCGACCTGGCCGCCAACCCGTATCTCGCGCTCGGCTGCGTCATCGCCGCCGGTCTGGACGGCCTCGCCGCCGCGGCCCCACTGCCCGAGGAGATCACCGGGGACCCGGCCCGGTTCGACGCCGACGAGGCCGCCGCCCGGGGCGTGCGGCGGCTGCCGACCACGCTCACGGCGGCGGTCGAGGCGTTCCGCGTGGACCCGGTGCTGCGCGCCGCGCTGGGGCCGGTCCTGGCCGACGCGGTGACCGCGGTCCGGCTCGGAGAGGTCCGGGCCGTCGAGGGCCTCGACGACGCGCAGGTGGCGGCGGCCTACCGCTGGCGGTACTGACCATGGGCGCGGTCCAAGAGGCGCTCGCCGGGCTGCCGTTGGTGGACCACCACTGTCACGGCGCGGTCGCCGCCGACCTCGCCCCGGCCGAGTTCGAGTCGCTGCTCACCGAGGGCGAGGCCCGGCCGGGCAGCGGGATCTCCGCCTTCGACACCCCGGTCGGTGTGGCCGTGCGCCGCCACTGCGCGCCCCTGCTCGACCTGCCCCGGCACACGCCCGCCGCCGACTACCTGGCCCGGCGCACCGCCCCGGGCTGGGCCGAGGTCAACCGGCGTTTCCTGTCCGCGGCGGCGGCCGAGGCGTTCTGCGTCGACACCGGGTACACCCCGCATCCCCTCACCTCCCCCGCCGAACTGGCCCGGGCCGCGGGCGCGACGGCGTACGAGGTGGTACGGCTGGAGGCGGTCGCCGAGACGGTGGCCCGCGAGGGCGTCGAGCCGGGCGAGTACGCGCGCGTGTTCCGCGCCGCCGCCGAACGGGCGGTGCGGCGACCGGGCGTGGTCGCGGTGAAGTCGGTGGCCGCCTACCGCACCGGTTTCGCCCTGGATCCGGCCCGGCCCACGGACGCCGAGGTGACCGACGCGGCTCGGCACTGGCTCACGGCGGGCGGCCGGCCGGCCGACCCGGTGCTGACACGGCATCTGCTGTGGACCGCCGTCGACCTGGGGCTGCCGCTGCAATTGCACACCGGGTTCGGCGACGCCGACATCCGGCTGCACCGGGCCGACCCCGCCCTGCTGACGGACTGGCTGCACCTGACCCGCTCCGCCGTGCCCGTACTGCTGCTGCACTGCTGGCCGTACCAGCGCAACGCCGCCTATCTGGCCGCGGTGTTCGAGCAGGTGTACCTCGACGTCGGGCTTGCCCTGCACCACGCGGGACCGGCCCGGGCCCGGGCGATCCTGGAGGAGGCACTGGAGATCACCCCGTTTGGCAAACTGCTGTACAGCTCCGACGCGTACGGTGTGGCCGAGTTCCACCACCTCGGCGCGCTGTGCTTCCGGCAGGGGCTCGCCGCGCTGCTCCAGGACCGGGTGGACGCGGACGAGCTGAGCCTGCCCGACGCCCTGCGGATCGCCGCCTGGACGGGCCGGGACAACGCCCGCCGCCTGTACGGACTGCCCACACCCGCCCCCGCCCCCGCCCGCGACTGAGCGCGCGCCACACCCGGAAAGTATGATCAAGCAATGTCTGACATGACCGAAACCACACCCGGCTGGCTGAGCGACGACGAGCTGGAGATGGCGCGCGCCCGCATGCCGATCCTGTACGTCGAGGCCGTGCCCGTGCGCGTGGACGACAGCGGCGAAGTCACCAGCATCGGTCTGCTGCTGCGCATCGGGCCGAACGGCACGGTCAGCCGGACCCTGGTCTCCGGCCGGGTCCTGCACCACGAGCGGGTGCGCGACGCCCTGCTGCGCCACCTGGAGAAGGACCTCGGCCCGGTGGCGCTGCCGCGGGTACCGGCCTCGCTCCAGCCGTTCACCGTCGCCGAGTACTTCCCGACGGCGGGGATCACCCCTTACCACGACCCGCGGCAGCACGCGGTGTCCCTCGCCTATGTCGTCCCGGTGACCGGGGACTGCCGCCCCCGGCAGGACGCGCTGGACCTGGTGTGGTTCACGCCGCAGGAGGCCGCGTCCGAGACGGTGCAGTGCGAGATGCCGGGCGGGCACGGGGCGCTGCTGAAGCAGGCCCTCGCCCACGTCGGCCAGGTGTCCTGACCCCCCGGCGGCCTTCAGGTGTCCTGACCCTCCGGGGGGCCTTCAGGTGTCCTGACCCCCCGGGGGGCCTTCAATGCCGGTCGGCCTGTGGCGGGATGCCGTCGAGGAAGCCGCCCGACTGGTGCCGCCACAGTTTGGCGTAGGCGCCGTCCGCCGTGAGCAGTTCCTGGTGGGTGCCCTGCTCGACGATCCGCCCGCGGTCGAGCACGACGAGCCGGTCCATGGAGGCGACCGTGCTCAGCCGGTGCGCCACCACGAGCGCCGTCCGCCCCTCCATGAGCCGCCACAGCGCCTCCTGGACGAGGATCTCGCTCTCGGAGTCGAGGGCGCTGGTCGCCTCGTCCAGCAGCAGGATCGGCGCGTCCCGCAGGATCGCCCGGGCGAGGGCGACCCGCTGGCGCTGCCCGCCGGACAGCTTCACGCCGCGCTCGCCCACCATGGTCTGGAAGCCGTCCGGCAGCGCGTCGGCGAACTCCGTGACATGGGCCGCCTCGGCCGCGCGGCGGATCTCGGCGTCGGTGGCGCCCGGCCGGGCGAACGCGATGTTGTCCCGCAGCGTGCGGTGGAACATCGCCGGGTCCTGCGGCACATACGCGATCAGGCTGCGCAGGTCCGCCTGGCGCAGCCGGTTGATCTCCCGGCCGCCGATCAGGATCCGGCCGGAGTCGATGTCCGTCATCCGCAGCAGCAGCCGGGTGAGCGTGGTCTTGCCGCCGCCGGACCGGCCGACGAACCCGACCTTCATCCCGCTGGGCACGGACAGGTCGAGGTCCTCGAAGAGCGGCCCGGCGCCCGCGTGGGCGAAGGTCACCCGCTCGAACCGGACATCGGCGGGCCGGGACGGCAGCGGCTCGGGCGACACGGGGTCGAGCACCGTCGGTGACGTCCGCAGCAGTTCGGTGAACTGCGCCGCCTCCGTCATCGAACTCTCCAGGCGGCGGTAGATCTGGTTGAACTCGAACATGATCCGGGTCGCGTTGGTGTAGTACGTGAAGGCGACCACGACGGCCTCCACGCCGTGCTCGGCGCCGCCGAGCGTGACCGCAAGCAGCAGGCCCAGCGCGCTGGTCAGCACGGACATCGGCGCGACCAGGGTGTCGATGCGCAGATTGCCGTAGTCCCACGACCGCAGGGTGAGCCGGCGGGACACGGCGACACGGGAGCGGTGCTCGGCCGCCTCGCGTTCCTCGGCGGCGAAGGCCCGGACCGTGTCCATGTTCATCAGGCTGTCGGCGACATGGCCGGACACCCGGGCGATCGCCTCCTCGCGCTGGTCGACGAGGGCCTGACGGCGGCGGATCAGCGGCACCACGCACACCGCGGTAAACGTGATCATCGTCAACAGGCCGACGACGAGCAGCGGTTCGTAGCGCCACAGCACGACCGAGCCGAACGCCAGCGGCACGAAGCTGCCGACCACGTTGAACGTCAGAGTGTCGACGAACTCCTCGAAACGGGAGGCGAAGCTCAGTACGCGTTTGGTCAGCGACCCGGCGAAGTTCTCGTGGAAGAACGTCGCGTCCTTGGCGAACAGTTCGTCCATGCCGACCACGTACAGGTGCTCGATGCCGAGCGCGTCGAGGCGGTTGAGGCAGTGCAGCCCGATCCGCCACAGTGCCTCCGCGAACAGCAGGACACCGGCGAAGCCGAGGACATACGGCAGTGCCGAGCCGATGCCGGTCCGGGGGTCGTCGGCGAGACGGGCGACCAGCTTGGCGACGATCAGCGGCGCGACATAGGCGATGCCGATGTTGCCCAGCGCGGGCAGCAGCATCGCGGGCACCGTGAGCCGTCGCAGTCGGGCCAACTCCCGTCCGTAGTAACGAAGCGCGAGGAGCACGGAGCCCCTGCGCGGAGGATTCCCACGCGATTCAGGCGTTCCCATCCCAACCCTGTGGTGTCGTAGGACAGCCCGCACCTGCACACGGTCCACGGCGCGGGCCAGGTGCGGTACGGGCGGACAAGGACGGGCAGTCTCCCGCGGGCACCCGCACGGCGTCCAAGCGTTTTCCCGACCGACGGCCCGAACCGGCCGACACCGGAGCGCGCTCGATGCACACGGCACGCCGACACGCACGGTCGGCTTCATGGACCCGGCACCGGCCGGTTCGGGTATCCGGCTGCTGGCTGCTGGCTGCTGGCTGCTGGCTGCCGCTGCGCGGCTCGATCCGCCGCCTGCCCGGCCGGACCGCCGCTCGTCGACGGCTCCGCGCCGGAGTGCGTGGACGACGGCTCCAGCACGGGTACAGCCTTCGTGCCCCATGCCGGGGCGGTGGTCGGGACGGTGGTCGGGGCGTTGACCCGACGGACACGATCCGCTCGCCGTGGACGCGGCGCCCGCACGGGCTGCCGGCCCGGCCAACCTGTACGGCGGCGGTGGGCGCGATCCGCCGCGGGCCCTCGACGCCGGAGCGGCGGCACCGACACGTCCGCCACGATGACCAGACAGGCACGGGTGACGGCGGTCCTGCCCGAGACCGTATCCGCCCCGCGCTGCCTCGGTACCCACCTCAGCCCCGCTGACCGGGCGCCCCACACCCGACGGCAAGCGAGCAACGCGGACCCGTCGCCGGGCAGGCCCACCGCACACCAAGCCCGCCCCCAGGCAGGGTCCGGTTCAGGTGGGGTCCGGGTGTGGTTCGGTCGGGTCGGCCGGGTCGGTCTCGCGTGCCGGGGTTCGCCACAGGGCGCGCCGCTGCTCCTCCCGGCCGACCAGCCATGCCGTTTCCAGTTCCGTCGCCAACTCCTCGTACGAGAGGCCGAACGCGTACAGCGCCTCCAGGTCCTGGCGCGCGGTGATGTGACGGCCGGACAGGGCGTCGCCGATCAGGCTGGAGCCGGCGATGGTGGGGAGCCCGGGGCGGCTGAGGGCGTGCACCACTCCCCAGGCGATGAGGTGGTCGGCGTAGCGGACCGGGCCGACCGCCGCCAGATCCGTCCACACGAGGTGCGGCAGCCGGGCCCCGTGCGTGGCGAGCCGCTGCCAGCGCGGCGCGCTCATCGCCTGCTCGTGCAGGTGGTACACGACACGGGCGTGGGCGCGGGCCGCCTCGCCCGTCGGATAGCGGGCGGGGGCAAGACCCTGCTCGCGCAGTCGACGGTCCACCAGGCCGTCGATCGGGGCGATCGGCAGCGACACCGCCGAGCAGATACGGTGCAGCGCGCGGCCCGCTCGCCGCGCCTGCTCCAGGCCCGCGCACAACGCGGCGAAGACCTGCTCGTAGCGCGTTGCGCTGAACACCGGCGTGACGTCGACGCCGATGCCGTCGGCGACCAGGGCACTGACCGTCTCCAGACTGCCGTGCGTGCCGGGGATCTTCAGCAGCAGATTGGGGCGGTCGACGGCCCACCACAGGGCCCGCGCCTCCTGAGCCACGGAACGGCCGGGCGCGGTCGGCGGGAGATCGGCCGAGACCAGACCCGTCCGGCTGCGGCTCGCCTCGTACAGCGGGCGCAGCGCGTCGCAGGCCGCGCGGGCGGCGTCCGCCGACAGCCCGCGCCAGGCCCGAGCCGGGTCGGCCCCGCCCGCCCGGAGTTCGGCGAGGCGGGCGCAGCCGTCCCCCGCCAGGACATCGTCGACCGTCCAGGTCGCTCCTCCCAGGTCCCAGGCCGTCAGGAGGCTGGGCAGCTCGCCCTCCGGATCGGGGTGATGGAACCCCCGCAACCAGACGGAGACCCCCTCGGCGCGCAACCGCTTGAGGTGACGGCCGGTCGCGTCACCGGCGTTCATCGAGTGGCCCCTCTTCCCTTGCCTTCCACGCGAACACCGGGGAGCCGCCGCCTCGCATGGACGCTCCATACCTCTCGCGGATCATGAGGAGCCAGGTTAGGCGGGCCACGGCCGATCGGTGCAGGGGCGGCCCGCCACTTCGTCAGGTCCGCAGCCCACAGGCCCGTTCGCGGCGCGGGACCTGACGAGGTAACCGCGGTCCTGTGGTTCGGGGTCGGCGCCCCGCACATGCTGCCCACGGACCCTAGTGAAAGGAACCGATTGACGATGTGCGGTCTCGCGGGATGGGTGAGTCTGCGACGTGATCTGACCCGGCACACCGACATCGCGTCCGCCATGACGCGCACCTTGGAGTGCCGGGGCCCCGACGAACACGGGCTGTGGGCCTCGCCGCACGCGCTGCTCGGGCATCAACGCCTCAGCATCATCGACCTGGAGGGCGGCAAGCAGCCGATGACCGCCGCGCCGGGCACACCGGACGCGCCGGTCGTCACCTACACCGGTGAGATCTACAACTTCCGCGAGCTGCGGGGCGAGTTGGAACGCCTCGGGCACCGCTTCCGCACCGCCAGCGACACTGAGGTGCTGCTGCACTGCTACCTGGAGTGGGGCGAGGACTTCACTCAGCGGCTGAACGGCATGTACGCCTTCGCCCTGTGGGACCCGCGCACCGAGCGGCTCCTCCTGGTCCGCGACCGGATGGGCGTCAAGCCTCTCTACTACTTCCGCACCGACGACGGCATCCTCTTCGGCTCCGAGCCCAAGGCGATCCTCAGCCACCCGGAGGCCGAGGCGGTCGTGGACGCCGACGGGTTGCGTGAGATGTTCGGCATCGTCAAGACGCCCGGGCACGCGGTGTTCCGCGGCATGCGCGAAGTACGTCCGGCGACCGTCGTACGGTTCGACGAGAACGGGCTGAGCGAGCACGAGTACTGGCGGCTCACGGCACGCGAGCACACGGACGACCTGCCCACGACGATCGGCCGGGTGCGCGAACTGCTGGAGGACATCGTCGAACGGCAGCTCGTCGCCGATGTCACCGTCGGCACCCTGCTCTCCGGTGGTCTCGACTCCAGCGCCGTGACCGCGCTCGCCGCCCGTGCCCTGGCCGCCCAGGGCGAACGGCGGCCACTGCGCGCGTTCTCCGTCGACTTCACCGGGCACAGCGAGCGCTTCGAGGCCAACGTCCAGTGGGAGGACCCCGACACCCCGTTCGCGATCGAGGTGGCCCGGCACGTCGGCGCCGAGCATGTCGTCGTCGAACTCGACAGCGACGACGTGCTCGACCCCGACGTACGGGCCCGGGTGCTGCGCGCGCAGGACCTGCCGGTGTCCACCGGCGACATGGAGTACTCGCTGTATCTGCTGTGCCGTGCGCTCAGGGAGCGGATGACCGTGGCCCTGTCCGGGGAGGCGGCGGACGAACTGTTCGGCGGATACACCTGGTTCCACGACAGCGCCGCCGTCGACGCCGACACCTTCCCCTGGCACCACCCCTTCGAGCAGGCGGGCGGCATCGGTGCCCTGCGTGACGTCGGCATCTGGGACCGGCTCGGGCTGGGCGAGTACATCAAGCAGCGGTACGCCGAGGCCCTCGCCGAAGTCCCGCGGCTCGACGGCGAGCAGGGCCTGGAGGCCCGGATGCGGGAGGTCGGCTACCTCAACATCACCCGCTGGGAGAACTTCCTGCTCGACCGCAAGGACCGCATGAGCATGGCCGTCAGCCTGGAGGTGCGGGTCCCCTTCACCGACCACCGGCTCGTCGACTACGTCTTCAACGTCCCCTGGGCGATGAAGACCCACGACGGCCGCGAGAAGAGCCTGCTACGCTCCGCGATGCGCGGGATCCTCCCGGACTCCGTCCTGGACCGCAAGAAGAACCCCTACCCCTCGACCCAGGACGTGACCTACGAACTCGCCCTGCGCCGCATGGTGGAGGGCCTGATCACCGAGGGCTCCCCCGTGCTCCGGCTGGTCTCGGCCGACGCCGTCCGCAGACTCCTCGACCGGCCCGTCGGCGCCTATGCGATGGGCGGGCCGTGGAGCGCCCGTGCGGTACTGGAGCGGCTCCTGGAGTTCGACGCCTGGGTCACCCGGTACGGCGTGCGGGTGGAGCTGTGACGCCATGACCGTGCTCACCGTCTGGTCGGACATCGGCTGTCCCTGGGCCGGGCTGGCGCTGCACACCGTGCGGGCCGCCGCCCGGTCCCGAGGCCATGAGCTGCTGATCGACCACCGCGCCTTCCCGCTGGAACTGTTCAACGCCGAGCCGACGCCGCGGCACATCGTGGAACCGGAGGTCGTCGTCATCGGTGGCATGCGGCCCGAACTCGGCTGGCGCGTCTGGTCCGGCCGCGACGCCGCCTATCCGTCCAGCACACTGCCCGCGCTGGAGGCCGTCCAGGCGGCGAAGGATCCGGCGATCGGCGGGCTGCGCGGCTCGGACGCGCTGGACGCCGCGCTGCGGCACGCCTTCTACGCCGAGAGCCGCTGCATCAGCGTCATCCCGGTGATCCTCGACGTCGCGGCGCGATGTCCCGAGGTCGACGCGGACGCGCTGGCCGCCGCCCTGGCCCGTGGGTCCGGCCGCGTAGAGGTGTTCACGCAGTGGCGTGCCGCGCGGGACACCGGCGTGCGGGGCAGCCCGCACCTGTTCGGGCCGTACGGCTGGGCCGCGCACAACCCGGGCGTCGGGCTCACCTGGACCGGTGACCCGCAGAACGGCGGACTGCCCCGCCTGGAGTCGTTCGACGCTGGCTGGGCCGACACGTTCCTCGCCGACACCGAGGCGCAGGACGGCGTTATGGCGGGCGGCAAAGCCACCCTGGATCGCTGACCTGCGGATGTACAGCGCGGCAGACGAGTCGTGCTGTACCCGGGTTCTGTTCCCCGGGGTCCTCGCGGAGCCCGGGGTGACGTACCTCCCTCGTCCGCGTCTCCCCCATCTCCCGTACTTCCGTTATCTCCCGTACTTCCGTGAGCCCGGTGCCTCGGGCGCGCGGGCTCCCCCCTCGGAGCCTCGTATGCCCCTGTCACCGTCGTCGCCCCCGCGCCCGCCCCGTGCCGACCGACGGGCGCGGGCCTTGGGCGCGCTCACCGCGGTTCTCGCGCTGCTGTCGTTCGTCATGCCACTCGCCACCGACATGTATCTCCCCGCGTTTCCGCGGATGGCCGGCGATCTGGGCACCGATGCGTCCGGGGCGCAGCTCACGCTGACCGCCTTCATGGTGGGACTGGCCCTGGGACAGCTGGTGTTCGGGCCGTTGTCCGACCGGTTCGGCAGACGGCGGCCGATTCTGGTCGGCACCGGGGTGTGCGCCTGTGCCACCGCGCTGTGCGCCGTCGCGCCCACGCTGGAATGGATGATCGTGCTGCGCTGGCTGACCGGCGTCGGCGGCGCGGCCGGACTCGTCGTCGGGCGCGCGGTCGTCGCCGACCTCGTCCGGGGCGAGCAGGCGGCGCGGCTGTTCGGCATCCTGATGGCGCTGGGCGGTGTGGCCCCGGTCGTGGCGCCGCTCGCCGGCGGGGCCGTGGTCACCGCGACCGGGTGGCGTGCCGTGTTCTGGGTCCTCACGGCGGCCTCCCTGCTGACCTTCGCCGCCGCCTACGCGATCGTGCCGGAGAGCCTGCCACCCGGGCGGCGCACCCCCGTCGGGGTGGCCGCGGTGGCCCGGTCGGTGCGTTCCGTCCTGGCCAATCGCGCCTACCTGGGCTTCACCGGAGCCTTCGCCTTCGGCAGCGCCGCCCTGTTCTGCTACATCGCCGGTTCGCCGTTCCTGCTGCAGAACGTGCTCGGGCTGAGCGTCGGGCAGGCATCGGCGGCCTTCGCGGCGGGCGCCCTGACGGCCACCCTGTCCAGCGCCCTGAGCGCCCGCCTCGTCGGCCGTCTCAGCCCGTGGTCCCTGTTGCTGGCCGGGCTGGTCCTGCTGGCCGGTGCCGCGACGGCCGCGCTCGCCGTCACGGCACTCGGCCGGCTCGGCCTGATCGGGGCCTTCACCCTGCTGGGGCTCGCCTTCCTCGGACTCGGCCTCGTCTTCGCCAACGGCACGACGCTCGCCGTCGGCGCGGTGCCCCACGCGGCCGGCGCGGGCTCCGCCGTGCTCGGCACCGCGCAGAGCGCGCTCGGCGCGCTGGCCGCCCCGCTCATGGGGCTCGGCGGTGACCGCACCGCGCTGCCGATGTTCCTCGGGATGACCGTGTCCGCCGTACTCGCCCTGCTGTGCCTGGCGAGCGCGCGATCCCGTCCGGCACCCGCGCCACGGAGGGATTTCCTGGGGAATTCTTGATGTGATTCTGGAGACGTTCTATAGGAAATCCAAAGGATCGAGCGCGCCCCGAAAGGGAATTTCAGCAGAACGTCCGACGGCCCGTGAAGTGAGTCGATGACCCGCCTCTCTGCCCCGGCAGATGACTTGACGGAGTCCGGAGCCATTCCTTTCCGGTGCTATTTCGAGCCCCGGAGAATTCACGGCACCCGTCCAGAAGGAGGTTTCAGTGGACCACTATCTCGCGCTCCTGCGCCGACTGCCCGCCTCCCAGCAGCCGGAGTGGGAGGACGACGAAACACTGCACCAGGTACGGGACGATCTCGCGGCCCGGCCCGCGCTGGTGCGGGCGCGGGATGTCCACCGGCTGCGCTCCCTGCTGGCGCGGGCCGCCTCCGGAGCCGTCCAGGTCATCCAGGCGGGTGACTGCGCCGAGGACCCCGAGGAGTGCACCCGCGGCTACGTCGCGCGCAAGGCGGCGCTGCTCGACCTGCTCGCCGGCACCCTCAAATCGCTGTCCCACAAGCCGGTGCTGCGCGTCGGGAGGATCGCCGGCCAGTTCGCCAAGCCCCGCTCGCAGCCGACGGAGACGGTGGCCGGGCGCGTCCTCGCGGTCTACCGCGGGCATCTCGTCAACAGCCCCGAGCCGGACCCGCTGCTGCGCGCACCGGACCCGCGCCGACTGCTGACCGGTTACGACGCGGCGAGCGATGCGCTGCGCCACCTCGGCTGGCACCAGCCCACACCGGGCCATGACGTGGACGCCCCGATGTGGACC
The DNA here is from genome assembly GCF_053601275.1 of Streptomyces sp. NPDC004752. Lineage (NCBI taxonomy): Bacteria > Bacillati > Actinomycetota > Actinomycetes > Kitasatosporales > Streptomycetaceae > Streptomyces > Streptomyces sp. NPDC004752. Next base: position 22,006 of record NZ_JBSGBN010000052.1, read on the forward strand.
AGCCACGAGGCGCTCGTCCTCGACTACGAACTGCCCCTGCTGCGCGAGGACGACGACGGATCCCCGTACCTGGCGTCCACGCACTGGCCCTGGATCGGCGAGCGCACCCGGCAGGTGGACGGGGCGCACGTCGCCCTGCACTCCGCCGTCGTGAACCCGGTCGCCTGCAAGGTCGGCCCCGGCATCACGCCCGAGGAACTGCTCGCCCTGTGCGAGCGGCTCGACCCGCACCGCGACCCGGGCCGGCTGACGCTGATCGCCCGCATGGGCGCCGCCGCCGTGAGCACCCGGCTGCCCCGTCTGGTCCGTGCCGTCCGGCAGGCCGGCCACCCCGTCCTGTGGCTGTGCGACCCGATGCACGGCAACACCGTCACCGGCCCGGACGGGCTGAAGACCCGCTTCCTCGAAACGGTCGTCCACGAGGTGGAGGCGTTCTACGAGGCGGTGTACGAGGCCGGCGGCACCGCGACCGGGCTGCATCTGGAGACCACGCCCGACGATGTCGCCGAGTGCCTGTCCCGCGAGGCGCCCGAGGAACGGGACGCCGGCAAGTACACCAGCTTCTGCGACCCGCGCCTGAACCCCGCCCAGGCGATCGTCGTGGCCGCGGCCTGGCGCGGCTGACGGCATCAGACCCCAACGACCTGTCACTGGAGGCAAGTTGAACCAGAAAACGGAGCTGCCCCGGGCCACGGCCCTGGTCACCGGCGCGGCCGGCGGCATCGGCAGCGCGATCGTCCGGGCCCTCGGTGAGCACGGCGTCACCGTCGCCGCCGTGGACCGGGCCGCGGCCCGGCCCGACGTCCTCGCCGAGAAGGCCCGCGCCGACGGGCTCGACATCCACGCGTTCGCCGTCGACGTCACCGACGAACAGGCGGTCGAGGCGCTGCTCGACGACGTGGAGCGCCGGCTCGGCGGCGTCGGCAGCCTGGTGAACGCGGCCGGAGTCCTGAAGCCCGGCCGCGCCCACACGCTCAGTCAGGAGGACTGGGCCGGCACCTTCGCCGTCAACGCGACCGGTGTCTTCCTTGTCTCCCGCGCCGTGGTGCGCCGCATGCTCGCCGCGCACCGCCCAGGAGCCGTGGTCACGGTCGCGTCCAACGCCGCCGGAACGCCCCGCACGGACATGGCGGCGTACGCGGCGTCGAAGGCGGCCGCGACCATGTTCACCAAGTGCCTCGGCCTCGAAGTGGCCCGGCACGGCATCCGCTGCAACGTCGTCGCGCCCGGCTCCACCGACACCCCTATGCTCGCCTCGCTGTGGCGCGAGCCGTCCGGGCCCGCCGGCACCCTGGAGGGCGTCCCCGACGAGTACCGGGTGGGTATTCCCCTCGGCCGGATCGCCCGTCCCGGCGATGTCGCCGACGCCGTCGTCTACCTGCTCTCCGACCGGGCGCGGCACATCACCCTGCAGTCCCTCACCGTGGACGGCGGCGCCGCTCTGGGGGTGTCCGCATGACCTGGGCGCTGCCCGCCCCCGGCATCCCCGCGATCGCGGCCTATCCGCTGCCGGGCCCCGGCGACCTGCCCGCCAACACGGCGCGCTGGACGCCCGATCCGCGCCGCGCCGTGCTCCTCGTCCACGACATGCAGCGCTTCTTCCTGCGGCCCTTCCCGGAACCGGTGCGCACACCGCTGATCGCCAACGCCGCGCTGGTGCGGCGCGCCGCGGCCGACACCAGGATGCCCGTGGCCTACACGGCCCAGCCCGGCGGTATGACGCCGCGTCAGCGCGGTCTCCTCCAGGACTTCTGGGGGCCGGGCATGACCCCGTCCGCGGCGGACCGCGAGGTCGTCGACGACCTCGCGCCGTCCCGGGCCGACCACACCTTCACCAAGTGGCGCTACAGCGCCTTCGTCAACTCCCGGCTGTTGAGCTGGATGCGGCTGGAGCGGCGCGACCAGCTCGTCATCTGCGGCGTGTACGCCCATGTGGGCGTCCTGATGACGGCGTGCGAGGCGTTCTCGCACGACATCCAGCCGTTCGTCGTGGCCGACGCGGTCGCCGACTTCGGCGCGGAAGAGCACCGGATGGCCCTGCGGTACGCGGCCCGGCGTTGTGCCGTCGTCATCGGGGCCGAGCAGTTCGACGCCGAGGTGCGCGCGGCGCCGGGACGGGGGGCGCGGGGATGACCGACACCCTGCTGGACCGGGTGCTCGGCGGGACCGTCGCCGCCTACGCGCTGCTGTACCGGCCCGAGGCCACGGGGACCGGCGTCGTGGAGGTGCTGGCGGGTGACACCGTGCCGCTGGACGCCCTGGACGCCCTCGACGCCCTGTCGGCGCGGTCCGCCCTGCCCGGCCTTGCGCCCGGCGCGGACGGCGCCGTGGCGCGCCATGACGTCCTGGCCCTCGTGCCGTACCGGCAGCTCGCCGAACGCGGCTACGAGGCACCCGACGACGGCACCCCGCTCACCGCCCTCGTGGTGCGCGAGCAGGCCCGGGTGGCGCTCGCCGAGGTGCTCGCCCGCGTCCCCGCCGTCCCCGCCGCCTTGCGCGGTGGCCGCTTCGAACCCGACGACGAGACCTACGCGGCGACCGTGCGCCGCGTCGTGGCGGACGAGATCGGCACCGGCGAGGGCGCCAACTTCGTCCTGAAGCGTTCCTTCGTCGCCCAGGTCGAGGACCACGACGCGCACACCGCCGTCCGCTTCTTCCGCCGGCTGCTCGGCCAGGAGACCGGAGCGTACTGGACGTTCCTGGTGCACACCGGGGAACGCACGCTCGTGGGTGCCTCCCCGGAGCGGCACCTCAGCCTGGCCGCTGGGCGCGCGGTGATGAACCCGATCAGCGGCACCTACCGCTATCCGCCCACCGGTCCGGTCCTCGACGGGGTCATGGAGTTCCTACGGGACACCAAGGAGACCGACGAGCTGTACATGGTCGTCGACGAGGAACTGAAGATGATGGGCCGCATCTGCGAGGGCGGCGGCCGGGTCGTGGGACCGCGGCTGAAGGAGATGGCGCGGCTGGCCCACACCGAGTACTTCATCGAGGGCCGCTGTACCCGATCGATCCCCGACATCCTGCACGAGACCCTGTTCGCCCCGACGGTCACCGGCAGCCCGCTGGAGAACGCCGCACGGGTCATCGCGCGGTACGAACCGGGCGGGCGCGGCTACTACGCGGGGCTCGCCGCGCTCATCGGACGGGACGAGCGGGGCGCGCCGGCCCTCGACTCCGCCATCCTCATCCGCACCGCGGACCTGGACCGGGACGGCAGGGTCGAGATCGGGGTCGGCGCCACCCTGGTACGCCACTCCGATCCCGCCGCCGAGGTCGCAGAGACCCGGGCCAAGGCGGCCGGGCTGCTCGACGCGCTCGCCGGCCGCGGCGGCAGCCTCGCCGACCACCCCGAGGTACGTGCCGAACTCGCCCGCCGCAACGCCCGCATCGCCGGTTTCTGGCTGGCCTCCGGCGCGGACGACGCGCCGGCCGGTCTCGGCGGGCGGACCGCGCTGGTGGTGGACGCCGAGGACACCTTCACCGCCATGCTCGCCCACCAGCTCCGCGCGCTCGGTATGACGGTCACCGTCCGCCGCTACGACGAGCCCCACGTCCTCGATGCGCACGACCTCGTCGTCATGGGTCCGGGCCCGGGCGACCCCACGGACACCGGCCATCCGAAGATCGCGCGGCTGCGCGCGGGCATCGATGAACTCCTGGACCGCAGGCTGCCGTTCCTCGGGGTCTGCCTCAGCCACCAGGTGCTGGCCTCGCTCCTCGGGCTCGCGGTGCGCCGTCGGCCCCGCCCCAGCCAGGGCGAGCAGCGGTGGATCGACCTGTTCGGCCGGCGCGTCCGGGTCGGCTTCTACAACACCTTCGCCGCGCACGGCACCGACGACAAGGTGCACATCGGCGGCGTCGGCGCGGTGGAGGTCTGCCGGGACCCGGACAGCGGTGAGGTGCACGCGCTGCGCGGACCGGGCTTCGCGTCGCTGCAGTTCCACCCCGAGTCATTGCTCACCCAGAACGGCCCGCGCATCGTGGGCTCGCTGATCAAGGAGGTGCTCAGGTCGTGAAGGCCGTCGTCGCCTGGTGGGATCTCGCGCCGTCCGGACGCGACGCGGCGTCGCTGCGGGCGTTTCTGCGCGACGAGGCCGTCGCCCGGTTCGCCGAGGTCGCGGGCCTGCGGCTGAAGGTGTGGATGTCCGACGCGCCGACCGGTCGCTGGGGCGCGGTCTTCCTGTGGGAGTCCGCCGAGGCCGCGGCGCAGCACCTGCCGGCGCGCGCCGCCGAGATCATCGGCTACCCGCCCACGCAGGTGCATGTCTTCGATGTGGAGGCGGCCACCGAAGGGCGGCACGACACACCGGATCTCGCGGGGCTCGGCCTCGCCTATGCGCACAGGAGCCCGAAGTGATGGACCTCATCGTCGTGGGCGGCGGCATCGGAGGGCTCGCCGCCGCCCTGGCCGCGGCCCGTGCCGGATGCCGGGTCAGCGTGCTCGAACGCCAGGATGTCTTCGGCGAGTTGGGGGCCGGCATCCAGCTGGGCCCGAACGCCTTCCACGCCCTGGACCGGCTCGGCGTGGGCGACGCCGTCCGTGACCGTGCCGTGCGCATCGACGCCCTGCGGCTGATGGACGGCACCACGGACGAGACGGTCGCCGCCATGCCGCTGACCGGCGCGTACGTGGCCCGCTTCGGCAACCCGTACGCCGTCGTGCACCGCGCCGATCTGCACCGGCCGCTGCTGGCCGCCTGCCGGGACGCCGGGGTGGCCTTGCGGGTGGCGAGCGGCCTGGCGCGCTACGAACAGAACGCGGCGGAGGTCACCGCCGTCCTGGCCGGTGGGGAACGGGTCCGGGGCCACGCCCTGATCGGCGCCGACGGCATCCGCTCCACCGTGCGCGCCCAGCTCGTCGGCGACGGTGAGCCGCGCGTGTCGGGGCACACGATCTACCGGTCCGTCGTGCCGATGGACACGGTGCCCCGGGAGTTGCGCTGGAACGCCGTCACCCTGTGGGCGGGGCCGAAGTGGCACTTCGTGCACTATCCGATAGCCTCCGGCGAGTTCCTGAACCTCGCGGTCACCCGGGACGACGGGGCGCGCGAGGCGGTGGCCGGGGTGCCCGTGCCCAGGGAGCGGGTCCTCGGGGAGTTCCCCGGCCTCGGTGCCTTCGCCCGTCGGCTGCTGGAGCTGGGCCGTGACTGGCGCACCTGGGTGCTGTGCGACCGTGATCCCGTCGGGACCTGGACGCAGGGCTGCGTCGCCCTGCTCGGCGACGCCGCGCATCCCATGCTCCAATACGCCGCCCAGGGCGCGTGCCAGGCGTTGGAGGACGCGGTGGTGCTGGGCGGATTCCTCGACGGATCCGTGCCGGGCGACGTACCGCGGCGGCTGGAAAGGTACGCGGCCGCGCGCCGCGCGCGGACGGCCCGGGCGCAGCGGGTCGCGCGCCAGGTCGGGGAGCGGCTGTACCACCCCGCTGGCCGGGCCGCGGCCGAACGCAACGCGATGCTCGGGGCGTTGTCGGTGACCGACCTGTACGACGCCGTGCAGTGGCTGCACGGCGAGCGCGCCTTCACCGCCCCCGGCGTCGGCTGAGACCCGTCATATACGAAGGCCGCCCCGGTGCACGGGGCGGCCTTCGCGTCGCACGGGCCGGTCGTCACGCCGAGCCGGCCGCACCCTCCTTGAGCGGGCGCCACCAGTCCTCGTGGGTGCGGTACCACTCGACCGTCTCCCGCAGTCCCACATCGAAGGGCTTCAGCGGCCGGTAGCCCAGTTCCTCGCGGATCTTCGAGTCGTCGATCGCGTACCGCAGATCGTGGCCCTTGCGGTCCGCCACGGGCCGGATCCGGGAGGCGTCCGCGCCGCACAGGTCCAGGAGCCGCTCGGTGATCTCACGGTTCGTCAGGCCCGTGCCGCCGCCCACGTTGTATGTCTGGCCGGCCCGGCCCCGGGCGAGCACCAGATGCACGGCGCGGCAGTGGTCGTCCACGTGCAGCCACTCGCGCATCTGGCGGCCCGTCCCGTACAGCGGCACGGTCAGGCCGCTGATCAGGTTGGTGGTGAACAGCGGGATCAGCTTCTCGGGGTGCTGGCGCGGACCGTAGTTGTTGGAGCAGCGGCTGATCCGCACGTCCAGGCCGTGGGTGCGCCAGTAGGCGCGGGCCAGCAGGTCCGAGGACGCCTTGGACGCCGCGTAGGGGGAGTTGGGCAGCAGCGGCTCCGCCTCTTCCCAGGTGCCCGTCTCGATGGAGCCGTAGACCTCGTCGGTGGAGATGTGCACGAACGTCTCGACGCCCGAGTGCAGGGCGGTCTCCAGCAGCGTCTGGGTGCCGAGCACATTGGTCCGCACGAAAGCGCGCGGGCCGAGCAGTGAGCGGTCCACGTGCGACTCGGCCGCGAAGTGCACGACCTCGCGGTGGCCGGGCAGCAGCGCCCGCACCAGTTCCTCGTCGCAGATGTCGCCCTTGACCAGGGTCAACCGCGGGTGGTCCAGCGGCAGATTGGCGGTGTTTCCGGCGTAGGTGAGCAGATCGAGGACCGTCACCTCGGCGTTCTCGTATCCCTCGTAGCGGCCCGCCAGGAGGCGGCGCACGAAGTGCGAGCCGATGAACCCGGCGCCGCCGGTGACCAGGACGCGGTGGGTCACACGACCACCGCCCGGCAGTCGTCGCCGACCACGAGTTGATGCGCGCGGGTGCCGGGCGGCGAGGTGACCTTCGCGCCGCGGCCGATCAGCGAGGCGCGCACCGGCCGGACCCCGTCCAGCACGGCGCCGTCCAGCAGGATGGAGTCCTCGATGTCGGCGCCGTGCACGGTGCAGCCGGCGCCGAGCGCGGTGTGCGGGCCGATCCGGCTGTCCTGTACGACGGTGTCGGCGCCCACCACGAGCGGGCCGGTGAGCCGGGAGCGCACCACGGTGGCGCCGGGCTCGACGATCACGGCGCCGCCCAGCACGCTCTCCTCGTCGACCCGGCCGCGGATGTCGGACTCGACCCGGTCGAGCAGCACGCGGTTGCACTCCAGCAGGCCGTCGATCTTCCCGGTGTCCTGCCAGTATCCGGAGTACTCCACGGCCGTGACCGTGCGGCCCTCGGTGACCAGGTGCTGGATGGCGTCGGTGATCTCCAACTCGCCCCGCGCGCCGGGCGGGATGGCGCGCACCGCCGCGTGGACGAGGGGGGTGAAGAAGTACACGCCGATGACGGCGAGATCGCTGCGCGGGTGCCGTGGCTTCTCCACCAGGGCCCGCACGACCCGGTCCGGGCCGACCTCGGCGACGCCGTACTGCCGTGGGTCCAGCACCTTGGTGACCATGATCTGGGCGGCCGGGCGGCGGGCCGCGAAGGACTCCGCGGCCTCGCCGATGCCCTCGACGAGGACGTTGTCGCCGAGGTACATCACGAAGTCGTCGTCGCCCAGGAAGTTCTCGGCGATGGCCACGCAGTGCGCGAGGCCCAGCGGCGCCTGCTGCCGTATGTAGGTGATCCGCAGGCCGAGCCGTGCACCGTCGCCGACCGCGGTGGCGATCTCCTCGGCGTGGTCCCCGACGATGATGCCGACCTCACTCACGCCGATCGCGCGGATGTTCTCCAGGCAGTGCACCAGGACCGGTTTGTTGGCCACCGGGACCAACTGCTTGGCCATCGAGTGGGTAAGGGGGCGGAGCCGGGTCCCCATTCCACCCGACAGAACGAGTGCTTTCATTGCGACCTCTCACTCAATAGGTGGGGCAGCGCCGGGAATGACAATGCCGCAACGGTCTTGCGGTGCCCTTGAGAAGTCTTAGCGGTCTGCCAGGGGAAGCCGGCGAGCGTCCTCCAGAAATCTCCTGGGATTTCCCTAGCACGCATTCCTAGGGTGACGGCCATGCATATTCTGTTTCTGGCCGGGGGAAGCCCGGCGACGATTTTCGGCCTGGCGCCGCTCGCCACGGCCGCGCGGAACGCGGGACACCAGGTGTTCCTCGCCGCCACCGAGGAGATGATGCCGGTGGCGGCCGGCGCCGGGCTGCCGGGTGTTCCCGTCACCGGGCGCTCGATCCGTGACTTCATGACGACCGGCCGCGACGGCGAGGCCCTTCAGTGGCCCGAGGATCCGCAGGATCACATCCACTTCATCGGCCGCGGCTTCGGCCGGATGGCCGCCGACAGCCTGCCCGCGCTGATCGAGTTGGGCCGCGCCTGGAAGGCCGACCTCGTGGTCGGCGGCATGCTCTGCTTCGCCGCGCCGCTGGCCGCCAAGGCCCTCGGCATCCCCTATGTGCGGCAGGCGTGGGACACCGGCGAGCCACCGGAGGTGGACGGCGCCGCGGCAAGCGTCATGGAGCCCGAGCTGGCCGCACTGGGCCTGGACCGGCTGCCGGACCACGACCTGTACATCGACATCTGCCCGCCCAGCCTGCGTCCCCCGGACGCCCTGGACGCGCGGCCCATGCGGTACGTCCCCGGCAACGGACAGCGCGCCCTCAAACCGTGGATGTACGTCCCCGGCGACCGCCGCAGGATTCTGGTGACCGCCGGCAGCCGGGTCAGCCGCCATCAGTACTTCGACTATGTGCGCGAACTGGCGTCCAAGGTCAGCGCGTTGGCTACCGAACTGCTCATCGCCGTACCCGACGAGGTCGCGGACGAGCTGACCGAGGGGCTGCACCATGTGCGGGCCGGCTGGATGCCGCTGGACGTGGTCGCGCCCACCTGCGACCTGGTCGTCCACCACGCGGGCGGCGGTACGGCCCTGACGGCGATGAACGCGGGCGTGCCGCAGCTGCTCATCCCCAACATGCCCAAGCTGGTGCCGCCCTCGCGCCGCCTCGTCGACTTCGGGGCCGCGCTGATGGTGCCGGACGGCGAGGACTCACAGGACGCCGTGGTCGCCGCCTGCGAGAAGATCCTCGGCGACCCCTCCTACCGGGAACGCTCGCAGGCACTGGCCGCGGAGATCGCCGGTATGCCGCTGCCCGCGCAGCTCGTGGGCGCCCTGGAGGACCTCGCCGGCTGATCCGCGCGGACCACGGACACGGCCGCGGGGCGGCACCGGGTTCGACCGGTGCCGCCCCGCGGGCTCGTCCACGCGGGACCGGACGGCCCGCGCGGCCCTCACCACGACGGGCGGGTCGAGGAGCTGGCGGCCGCCCTCTCCCTGCCCGGGGTGAGCCCGTCCATGAGGTCGGTGTCGAGCCGGGGGTCGCCGGTGAGGATGGCCTCGTGCAGCAGCCGGACCCGCAGACACGGTTCGATGCCGAGTTCCTCGTCGAGGATCCGCCGCAGCCGGTGGAACGCCTCCAGGGCCTCCACCTGCCGGCTGGACCGGTACAGGGCCAGCATGTACTGGGCGGTGAGGTTCTCGTTCAGCGGATGCCGCGCGGACAACGCACCCAGCTCGCTGAGGAGTTGATGATGCAGGCCGAGTCGCAGCTCGGCCTCGAAGCACTGTTCCATCATGCCGAGCCTCAGCTCGGTGAGGCTGTTCACCCGCTCGCGCAGATGGGGCCCCGGCGTCACATCGGCCAGGACCTCTCCCCGCCACAGGGACAGCGCGGCGCGGAAGATCCGGGACACGGCCCGGTCGTCACCGGTGCGCTGTGCCACCCGGCCCTCCTGTAACAGGCGGGTGAAGCGGGTGAGGTCGAGGGTCTCGGGTTCGGTGACGATGCGATAGCTGCGCGAGCCCGTGACCAGCTTCTTGCGGGCGGACTTGAGCGAGCAGACGGTGGGCGAGCGGGCGAGGGAGCGACGGATCTGCAGGATGTAGGTCTGCAGGGTCGGCAGGGCGCTCGGCGGTGGACTGTTCTCCCAGAGTTCCTGGCTGCATATCTCGGTGGACACCGGAAGATTTGCGTGCAGCAGTAGCAGCGCGAGCAGATGCCGCTGTTTAGGGGCCGTCGGAAGGTACTCGATCCCATCGTCCATGGCGGAGATCGGCCCCAGGACACGAAATTCCATTGATTCCCCTGAACGATACGGGGGCAGTCTGGATCCTGCCGCGTGAGGCCACCACTTTCTGCCACGGATCGACCGGGATGCAACGGAAGGGGGGATATTCTGTCAGGTGGCCGAGGATGTCGGTCACCGTGCGTTGTCAGCCGCCGCTTTGCAATCAGGCGATCAACTCCCTGGCCTTCCCTAGTAGTTCGATCTGCTGCTCCCAGGACCCGCCGATGGGGCAGACCACGACGTGTTCGGCGCCCGCGGACGCATACGCCGTGATGCGCTCGGCGATCAGTTCGGGCGGTCCGGACACCGCGACCGCATCGACGAGTTCACGCGGGAACCCGAACTGTCCGTGCAGCATGTCCACCAGGGCGTCGTGCGAGAGCCCGCCCAGGTGCCCGTCGAGCGCGGCGAACACGCTGACCGTGACGCGCGACACCGACCGCCCGGCCGCGGCACTCAACTCCCGCAGGGTGTCCACGCCTTCGGCGACGCCCTCGGGGGTGATCGCGGCCGGCAGCCAGCCGTCGCCGAGGGTCGCGGCGCGGCGCAGGGCGGCCGGTGATCCGCCGCCGATCCACACCGGCGGCACGGGCACCGCCGGGGCGAGGGCCACCGTCGCCCTGGGCAGATCGGGAAGGTCCGTCGCCCGGCCGGCCAGCAGCGAGGGGAGCGCGCGCAGCGCCGCGTCGGTGCGCCGGGCCCGTTCGGCGACCGGCACCCCGGCGGCCTGCCACTCCTTGGCCGGTACGCCGCCCAGGCCGACGCCCAGGTGCAGCCGGCCCGGTGCCAGTGCGTGCAGTGAACCGATCTGCTTGGCGGCCCAGGACAGTCTGCGCAGCGCCAACTGCAGTACGCCGAAGCCGACTTCGAGCCTGCTGGTGGCGGCCGCGGCCGCGGCCAGCGCAACGGTGCTCTCCAGGAACGGGGCACCGGTGGCCAGGTGGTCGCTGGCCCACAGCGAGTCCAGGCCGGTCTGCTCGGCGCGGCGTGCCACCTCCTGCGGGGTGGGCAGCGAGCCGTCGGGAGCGGTGAGGGACGAGTACGAGATGCCTGTCTTGACCATGGGTTCTCCGTAAGTTGTTAGGCGGCCCGGGAGGGCCGGGTGTGGCTTATGGGTTCTTGCCTTCAGTGGCTTCGAAGGAGTGGCCGCCCGGCTCTCCGGGGCGCCCTGGCTGCTGATTGAGATGTGCGCGCTTCGTGCGGTCGCTGATTACGGAGATGACAGCGGGGTGTTCCTCGGGCCGACGGCATGCCGGATGGTGCGAGGAGGGGCGAGTGAACGAGCGGAAGGCCCAGGTCTGGGCCGGCGTCGATGCTGGCAAGGGCCACCACTGGGCGGCGGTGGTCGACGAGACCGGTGCGACCCTGTGGTCGAAGAAGATCGAGAACGATGAGTCGGCGATTCTGACCGCGCTTGGCGAGATCCTGGAGCTGGCGGACGAGGTCCACTGGGCTGTGGACATCTCCGGCACGTCCTCCGCGTTGCTGCTGGCCCTGCTCGCGGCCCACGGTCAGCGGGCCGTCTATGTGCCCGGACGCACGGTGAACCGCATGTCGGGCGCTTACCGGGGCGAGGCGAAGACCGATGCCCGGGACGCCTACGTCATCGCTGAGACCGCCCGCCACCGCAACGACTTCGCCGCGATCGACGTGCCCGCCCAGCTGGCCGCCGACCTCGCGCTGCTGACCGCTCACCGTGCCGACCTGGTGGCCGATCGGGTGCGGATGATCAACCGTCTTCGCGACGTGCTCACCGGCGTTTTCCCCGCGCTGGAGCGGGCTTTCGACTACTCGGCGCACAAGGGCGCCCTGGTGTTGCTGACGGGCTGCCAGACCCCGGCGGCGATCCGGCGCCGCGGACGGGCGAGGCTGACGGCCTGGCTGGCCAACCGCAGTGTCCGCGGCGCCGACATGGTGGCCGCGACCGCGCTGGAGGCCGCGCATGCCCAGCAGACCGTGCTGCCCGGCGAGGACGTCGCCGCGCAGATCGTCGCCGACCTGGCAGCACAGATTCTGGCCCTGGACGATCGTTTGAAGCGGATCGACAAGCAGATCCGTGAGACGTTCCGCAGCCACCCGCAGGCGGAGATCATCGAGTCCTTGCCCGGCATGGGTCCGATACTCGGGGCCGAGTTCGTGGTCGCTGCCGGTGACCTGTCCGCCTACACGGATGCCGGTCACCTGGCCTCGGCGGCCGGACTCGTCCCCGTCCCCCGTGACTCCGGCCGACGCACGGGCAACCTGCACCGGCCCAAGCGCTACAGCCGCCGCCTGCGCCGGGTCTTCTACATGTCCGCGCAGACCAGCATCATCCGCGAAGGCCCGAACCGGGACTTCTACTTGAAGAAGCGCGGCGAGGGCTGCAAACACATCCAGGCCGTCATCGCCCTGGCCCGCCGACGAGCCAGCGTCCTGTGGGCGCTGCTGCGTGACGGAAGAGTGTTCACCTCCGCCTCGCCGGCCACGCAACCGGCTTGACTTCGTCATTGAGACTCCTCGGGCGGATGAGCAGGCGGCGGTCACTGCGCGGCCGGGGCCGGCTCCCCCGTGCTCACGACGGCGCAGCGGTGGTGATCGATGTCGACGAGTCCCTTGGTCCGGCCGAAGATCTGCCGGAACTCGTCGAGCGCCGCACACCGCTCGAAGGACTCCTGGTCCGCCCAGAGCGCGAGACTGAAGTAGACGTCGGGCTCATGCAGCGACCGGACCAACTGATGCCGGATCAGCCCCGGCTGCCGTTCCATGAAGGCGCCGCCCCGGGCGTAGATCTCCTCGTACAGCTCGTTCGAACCGGTCACGGTGATCCTGTTGGCTATGACGTACATGCGGGCTCCAAACGGTGAGCGGGTGGCGCGTCGGGCCTGACGGTGCGCGGGGGACGGCCGTAGCCGGCGACGGCGGAATGGCGTCGGCTCCGGCCGTCGGTCTCGGCCGTGCTGGTTCTCGGGATCAGACGTGCTGGTTCTCGGACTCGGCCGTCCGCTCCGGGGCCGGGCCCGCGGGACGGGGCGCGGCGGAGCCGGTGAGCATGGCCAGTACCAGGACCGAGCCGACGGCGCAGACGCCCGCCACCCACCACAGGGCGATGTGCCAGGCACTGGTGAAGTGGTCGGCGAGTACGGCGTGTTCGGGACCGCCGGGCAGATTGCCCGCGGAGATCTCCTTGGCCAGGCGCGCCGAACCGACCCGGCTCTGGATCAGGCTGACCAGCAGGGACCCGAAGATCGCCAGGACGAGGGCCTCGGCGCCGCCGCGGATCGTGTTGAGGAACCCGGCTGCCATGCCCGCCCGCTCCGGCTCGACCTGGCTCATGGCCTGGCCGTCCGTGATGCCGAACGAGATGCCCATGCCGATGCCGATCACGACCAGCGGCCCGGCGAGACGGACCGCGCCGATCCCGGGCTCCAGGACGGTCAGCCAGGCGCTGCCCGCCGCGATGAGCAGCAGCGCGAGCATCATCAGGATGCGCGGCGGGAAGCCACGGGTGATCAGCCAGCCGCCGAGCTGCGGGGCGACCAGCACCGGCACCGTCATCAGGAGCATGGTCACACCGGCGCTGGTCGCCGAGGCGTCACTCGCGCCCTGGAAGTAGGTCGGCAGGTAGGTCAGCGTGCCGACGAAGCCGATCGACGTGAGCAGCGTGCCCACGCACCACCCGGTGTAGCGGCGGTTCTTGATCAGGGTCAGGTCGAGGACCGGGTGGACGCTGCGGCGCTCGATGACCGAGAACGCGATCAGCAGCAGCACACCGAGGACGAGGGCGGCCACGATCAGCGGGTTCCCCCAGCCGCTCTCCGGCCCCTGCACCAGGCCGATCATCACCAGGGCCAGACCGAGCACGAAGGAGATCACGCCGGGGATGTCGACGCGCGGCCGTTCCCCGGCCCGCGACTCGCCGACCTTGACCGTGCCCAGCAGCACGAAGACCAGCACCACCACGTAGAACAGGAAGCCGGCGCGCCAGCCGAGGCTGCCCACCAGCCAGCCGGACATGGTCGGCCCGAAGGCGATGCCGATGCCGACCACGGTGCCCATGGCGGCGAACGCGCGGGTGCGCGCCGCCCCGTCGAACGTGGTCGCCAGGATCGCACCGGAGCTGGCCAGCACGCCCGCGGCGCCGACGCCCGCGACGGCGCGGGACAGGTCGAGTACCGCGATGTGCGGTGCCAGAGCGCTGATCAGCGAGCCCAAGGCGAACAGCCCGCCGCCCAGAACGAAGATCCGGCGCCGCCCGAACAGGTCGGACAGCGAGCCCGCGACGAGCGTGATCGCCGCGAAGAGCAGGTTGTAGATGTTCACCACCCACATCAGGGGGGCGCCCGAGGTGTCCAGGTCCTTGCCGATGTCCGGCAGCGCCACGGCCGCACCCGAGATGGACATGGGCACGACGAGAACGCCGAGCAGCACAACGACGAGCGTCATGGCCGGACTCGACTGTGGTGGAGATGACTTCGTTCCGGCTGTGCTCATCGTTTTCCCTTCCCGGGTATGACGCGGACAGCAGTGAACTTAGAAGGTCAAGTTCGGTTGAGGTCCAGTCCGGCTCGCGAACTTCGTCAGGTCACACAGGGGCCCAGATTCCCGTCAGGAAGTCTCTAGGGCGGTGGGCGAGCCTGGTCACGACGGCCGGGGCTCCCCCCTCCGGCCGACCCACGACGGTCCCCCACAAGGAGTGTGCGACGGTGTTCACGGACCTGGCGGATTTCCACCGATGGCTTGCGAAACGTCACGAGGCGAACGAGTACCGGGTGACCCCCGCACCGCTGAACCGGCTCGACGGCTGGATCACGGACCCGGTCACCGGCGATCTCCACCACACCAGCGGCCGTTTCTTCACCGTGCACGGGCTGGACGTGACCGGTTCGGGGCGCGAGGTCGGGCACTGGCAGCAGCCGATCATCAACCAGCCGGAACACGGCGTCCTCGGCATCCTGGTCAAGGAGTTCGACGGCGTACCGCACTGCCTGCTCCAGGCCAAGATGGAGCCGGGCAACGTCAACACCCTCCAGCTCTCCCCGACCGTGCAGGCGACCCGGAGCAACTACACCCGCGTCCACCGCGGCCGCGCGGTGCCCTATCTGGAGCTGTTCATCGCGCGCGGACACGGCCGCCCGCTGGCCGACGCGCTGCAGAGCGAACAGGGCTCGTGGTTCCTGGCCAAGCGCAACCGCAACATCGTCCTGCGGATCGACGACGACATCCCGGTCCTCGACGACTTCTGCTGGCTCTCGCTCGAGCAGATCGGCGCTCTGCTGAGGGTGCACGACCTGGTCAACATGGACACCCGTACCGTTCTGTCGCATCTTCCGGACGCGCTGCTGCCCGCGGGCGAGCGCTTTCGCGGCGCCCCCGCCCACCCCCTGCCGGACCTGTTCAACTGGCTGACCCACCACAAGACCATGGACCGCACGACGCGCCGCACCATCCCGCTCGCCAAGACCGCGGGCTGGCGGATGACCGACGAGGAACTGCGCCACGAGCACGACCGCTACTTCCGCATCGTCGGCGTCGACGTACGGGCCGAGAACCGCGAGGTCGCCCACTGGTCCCAGCCGATGCTCGCGCCCTGCGGCGCGGGCGTCGTCGCCTTCGTCGTCCGCCGTATCGGCGGTGTCCCGCACGTCCTCGTCCAGGCCCGGGCCGAGGCCGGCACCCCGGACGGCGTCGAGATCGCCCCGACCGTGCAGTGCAGCCCCGGCAATTACGCGCACCTCGCCGACGGTGTGCGCCCCCGCTACCTCGACACCGTTCTGTCCGCGCACCCGGGCCGGGTCCTGTTCGACGTGGTGCACTCCGAGGAGGGCGGCCGCTTCTACCACGCCCGCAACCGCTATCGGGCCGTCGCGGTCCCCGACGACTTCCCCGTCGACGTCCCGGACGGCTTCCACTGGGCGACCTGCGGCCAGCTCGCCCAGGTCAACCAGTACGGGGGGCTGCTCAACGTGGAGACACGCAACCTGCTGACCTGCATGGGGTTCATCGCATGACGCCGCAGCGGCCGGTACGCGTGGGGGTCATGGGCTGCGCCGAGTTCGCGCTGCGCCGCATGCTGCCCGCCATGGCCGACAGCCCGGACATCGAACTGGCCGCCGTCGCAAGCCGCCGCCCGACCACGGCCCGCGAGGTCGCCGCGCGCTTCGGCGGCACCCCCGTGCAGGGCTACGAACGGCTGCTGGACTTCCCGGGCCTGGACGCCGTGTACATCCCGCTGCCGAACGCGCTGCACGCCGAGTGGGTGCTGCGCGCCCTCGACGCGGGGCACCACGTCCTGGCGGAGAAGCCCCTCACCACCCGTGGCGGTCTCACCCGGGAGGCCGTGCGGAGGGCCGAGGGGCGCGGGCTCGCCCTCGTGGAGAACTTCCTGTTCGTGCACCACCCGCAGCACGCCCGGGTGCGCGAACTGCTGGGCGAGGAGATCGGCGAACTCCGGCAGCTGTCCGCCGCGTTCGCGATCCCGCCGCGCCCCGCCGACGACATCCGTTACCGGCCGGACCTGGGCGGCGGCGCCCTGCTCGATGTCGGCGTCTATCCGCTCAAGGCCGCGCAGCACTTCCTCGGCGCCGGCCTCACCGTCGTCGGCGCCGCCTTGCGGCAGGGCTCCACCGGCGTCGACGTCGAGGGCTCGGTGCTGCTGCGCCGCGCGGACGGTGTGTGCGCCCAGCTGTCCTTCGGCATGGACCACGCCTACACGTCCCGCTACGAACTGTGGGGCAGCCGGGGACGCATCACCGTGCACCGGGCCTTCACGCCGCCCGCGGACCACCGGCCGGAGGTGACGGTGGAGCGGGACGGTGCCCTCCGCGGCGTCGAGCTCCCCGCGGCCGACCAGTGCGCCGCGGCGGTCGCCGCGTTCGCCGCGGCCGTCCGCGACCCGGAGTCCTGCCGTGCGGCGGCGCAGCGCTCCGTGGACCTGGCCCGCCTGACCGACGGCGTCCGTGCGGCCGCCGCCCGAGCCGCCCGGCACGTCACGGCAGCCGCCGCGCCCCCGGGCCCTGGTGGCTGAGCACATCGTGCGGATTCGACAGCGCACAGTGTTCCAGCGACAGGCAGCCGCAGCCGATGCACTCCGTCAACCGCTGCCGCAATGCCCGCAGTTGACGGATACGGGCGTCCAGTTCCGGCTGCCACGACCGGGCCAGCCTGGCCCAGTCCTCGCGGGAGGGCGTGCGGCCTTCCGGCAGCTCGGCGAACGCCTCCCGGATCGCGGCCAGGGAGATCCCCACTGCCTGCGCGGTCCTGATGACGGCGACCCGGCGCAGCGTGTCCCGGCGGTAGCGCCGCTGGTTGCCGTTCGTACGACGGCTGTGGATCAGTCCCTCGTTCTCGTAGAAACGCAGTGCCGAGGGGCGCACGCCGCTGCGTGCCGACAGCTCCCCCATGGTGAGTTCCTTGGCCGGCAAACGGGACGGTTCTCGGTCCATCCACACACGCTATGAGCCCTGGGTCGTCCTCCCGATCGACTCGCACCGACTGTGTCATGTCACCGGAGCACCGGGCGTCTTCCCAGGTCACCGGCGCTCCCTGGTGACCTGGACAGCGAGACCGACGCAGAAGTGTGTGGTCGGCGGCCCTCCCGCCGGGCGGCCTGGGCACCGACGGTGGAGTCAGCCACCGACAGACACCTCGTGGTGACCGTGCCCCAGTAGCAGCGGGAGAAGAAGCATCGTGATCGAATCCGCCGGACCCGGACCGTCCTCCAGGCTCTTCGCATCCCTGCGCCGCCGTGACCAGCGCACCAAGGCGGAGCTCTACCTCTCGGGGCTGCTCGCCACCGAGGGCCGCAAGTCGGTGCGCAACATCTCCGCCTCGCTGCACGGCGCGGGCGACAGCTCGACGGAACAGAGCCTGCACCACTTCATCACCAGCTCGACCTGGGACTGGGGTCCCGTGCGCGCAGCCCTCGCCGCGACGCTCACCGAACGCGCCCCGCGGCATGTGTGGACAGTGCGGGCCCTGCCGATACCCAAGGCGGGCACCCACTCCGTCGGTGTGGACCGGCTCTATGTGCCCGGCCTCGGCCAGTCCGTCCACGGCCAGTTGGCGTTCGGCCTGTGGTGCACCAGCGAGCAGCTGGCCGCCCCCGTCGACTGGCGGCTGCACCTGCCGGACAGCTGGCTGAACGAGGCCCGGCGACGCGCCCGCGCCGAGATACCCGCGTCCGCCGCGCCGGAGGACCTGGACGAGTGCGCCGTCTCCCTGGCCCTCGGCGGCGTGGGCCGCGCCACGGGCCGCCCGGTGGCGCTGGATCACGTACCGGCCCGGCCCGGCGCCGTCGCCGACGCGTTCACCCGGGCCAGTGTGCCGTTCCTCGCCCGGATCACCGCACGGACGCCGCTCGCCGTCGCCGACCCCGCGCTGCCCGGCGCCGGGGCCGGCCCGCTGCCCGCCGGGCAGATCCTGATGGCGCTGCGCGGGCTGCGCCGCCCGGTGACCTGGCCCGACCTCGGCCGCGGCCAGGTGCGCCGCACCTCCTTGGTGGCCGCCGTCCCGGTCCGCACGGGCCGCGCCGCCGCCCGGCACCGGCTGCTGCTGCTCGGCGAGTGGACCGACCCGTGCCGCCCGCCCGTGGCCCTGTGGCTGACCTGGGTACGGGGCGCCTCCGCGGGCACACTGCTCCGCCTGACCAAGTACGCGGCCCGGGTCCGCGCCGACGGCGAGCCGCTCGGCGACCGAGTCGGCCTGCGCGACTTCGAGGGCCGCTCCTTCCCGGGCTGGCACCGGCACATGACCCTCGCCTCCGTGGCCCACACGGTGTCGGCGGCGGCCTGTGCCGCGGCCCCCATCTACGAGCTGCCGCTGTCCGCCTGACGCCGGACGGTGCGCGGCAGCCGGCCGAGCAGCGTGTTACGGGTCCGGTGCAGTCTCAGCGCCAGCTGGATCTCCAGGGTGCGCCCCGGCTCCTGCCAGTCCTCCCCGAGCAGTTCGGTGATCCGGTCGAGGCGGCGGGCGACCGTGTTCGGGTGGATGTGCAGCACGCGGGCCGCCCGCCGTGGGCTCGCTCCGGCCGCGAAGTACACCTCCAGCGTGCGGGCGAACTCCGTGTACCGCTGTTCGTCGTGGGCCAGCACCGGTCCGAGCACCGACTCCACATACGTCGGAACGCTCAGCACATCCGTCAGCAGCACGCCCAGGAAGCCGAGTTGCTCCGGCGTGGCGACGCTTCCCTGGTTGCCGAGTTCGGTCAGCGCGGTCAGACATCGCTGGGCGTCGTCGTGCAGCCCCGCCACCTCCGGCAGGCCGGTCCGCGGTCCCGCCGCCCCCACCGTCACCGGCACACCCAGCAGCGGCGACAGCTCCTTGTGCGCGGCCTGCGCGGCGGCCGCCGCGTCACCGCCGGGCAGCAGCAGCGACAGACAGTCGCCGCGCACGCTCTTGAGCCCCTGCTTGCGGTGCGCGTACGACGTCGCCCACGCGGTCGCCCGCCGCAGCGACCCGCCCTCCGGACGCGCCACGACCACGACGTACGGCGTCTCGGACCCGATCCCGAGCCGGGTCGCCTGCTCCCCCAGCTGCCGCCAGGCAAGGCTCGTGGAGTCCGGTGCCAGCAGCGCCTCGAACAGGTCGTCGCGGGTGCGTCCCTCGGCCATCGCCCGGTTCCGGTCGCGCAGCAGGGACAGCGCGATCGCCCGGACCACCATCCGCAGCGAGCGCGGACCCCGCTGCCCGGTGAACGGCGTGTCCGGCAGGAACAGCACCGTGCCCAGCGGATCGCCGCCGCCGGTGACCGGGGCCACCCACGCCCCGTCGTCCATCGGCACCGGTTCGCCCGCCGCCATCGCGTCGAGACTGCGCTGGGTGAGGATCTCGTCCTCGTACTCGGGCGGTCGGCCGTGCGAGGCGAGCAGTTCGCCGCCCAGCTCGCGCACCGCCAGCGCCCCGCCCAGCGCGGTTGCCGCCACCTCCGTGATCGTCTCCAGCGGGCTGCTGTCGTCCACCAGGCCCAGCAGGTGGTCGTACGCCGCCTCCATCCGGCGGTGCGCGCCGACGATGGACCACGCCTGGGCGGCGTCGCGTTCCAGCTCCGCCTTCTGCGCGGCGAGCGATTCGATCAGCCGTGCCGTGCCGATCGCGGTCGCGGTCAGTGAGGCGAGTGTGGACAGCGAGCTGATCTCCTGGGCGGTGAACCAGCGCACTGCGCGATGCGCGGCGTACAGGGCCCCCGACACCGCGCCGGGCCCCTGGAACGGCACGGCCACCATCCCGCGCAGGCCCTCCGCGCGCACCACGTGATCGATCTCCTCCGCGTGCTCGATGGAACCGTCGGCCAGATAGTCGGAGGTCGAGAACGGGGCCCCCTTGTCCAGCGCGGCACGCCCGATCCCGGACGGGGCGGTGATCCGCAGCCCTATGTTCAGCGCCGTCACATCGCCCTCCGACGCGACGACCGTGAGCGATCCGTCGGCCTGCTCCTGCAGACCCAGAAAGGCGAGATCGACCCGGAGTAATCGGCGCGCCCGCTGCGCAGCGGTGCGCAGCGTGCCCTGCACGCTCTCGGCCATCGCCGCGGTCAGATCACGGGAGGTGTCCACGAGCGAGACCAGCGTCGCCTCCCGGTCCTGCGCCAGCGCGAACCGGTCCAGGACGGACAGGCCGAGCAGGACCGCCTGCTCCAGTTCCTGCACCTGCTGTGTGCTCGCGCCGCGCGTTCTGGCCTCGGAGAGCAGTTCGTCCAGACGATGTGCCGCTCCTTGCTCGGCAAGGGTGGTCAGGACGTCCATCACCGTGGGAAGCCGACGGGACACAGCTGACATGGTTCTTCATCTCCAAGGGGGGTGGGCGGTGACGCCTGGTGGTGACGTGAACACTGCAAGAGACCGTCAACCTTGTCATGGGATCACCTTTTGCGTGGTCATCACCTTGCCCAGAATGACAGGCGGCACGGACCGCGGTGCGCAGGAGGCGGGCGGCTACGCGCCCGCGAACCCAGGGGAGGGGACCGATGAAGGGCGTCCGCAGTTACGAACGCTCGCTCGCCCGCAGCAGGCTCGCACGGAGCCGGGAGGACCGGCCCGAGGTCTTCACGCTGCACGGCCGGCAGTGGGACCTGTTGGACGATGTGTTCGCCCCACCGTTCTCCCCGTCGACCGGTGTGGCCATGGACCTCCTCGGCCTCACCGGGTCCGGGCGGCCGCCCGCCGGCTCCTTCCTGGAGATCGGCTGCGGCACCGGTGTCATCGCCGTGTCGGCGGCCCTCGCCGGCTGCGACCCCGTCGTCGCCGCGGACATCAACCCTCACGCAGTCCGCAACACCGGGCTGAACGCCGCGCGTCACGGCGTCGCCGGACGGGTGCGGGCGCTGCAGAGCGACCTCTTCGCGGGCATCCCCGAAGCGGCACGCTTCGACACCGTGTACTGGCACTCCAACTTCGTACTGGCCCCGCCCGGCTACCGGCACCGCGACGACCACGAGCGGGCCTACGTCGACCCGGGCTACGAGGCGCACCTGCGCTATCTGCGACAGGCTCCCCGGCGGCTGGCCGAAGGGGGCCGGGTGCTTCTGCACTTCTCCAGCCGCGGCGACCTCGAAGCGCTGCGCCTGAGCGTCGCCGGCGACGGCAAGGACCTGCGCCCGATCGCCTCGGCGACCGTGCGGGAGGGCACGCGGGGCACGGAGGCCGTCGAGTACACGCTGCTCGAACTGATCACCGCGGCAGGCCGACCGGCCGCGTCCCACTGACCACCGGAGCAGACTTGCGCACGCTGATCGTCGACAACTACGACTCCTTCACCTTCAATCTCGCCCATTGCGTCGCCCAGGTGACGGGTGTCGAGCCGACCGTGATCCGCAACGACGACCCCGCCTGGCACCCCGGGGTGCTCGACACGTACGACAACGTCATCCTCTCGCCCGGCCCCGGCACCCCGGTGCGCGCTGGCGACGTCGGCATCTGCCGCGAGGTCGTCGAGCACGGCACGCTGCCGATGCTGGGCGTCTGCCTCGGCCACCAGGCCCTGGCCCTGTGGCACGGGGCCAGGGTCGGCCGCGCCGCGGAACCGCGGCACGGTCGGCTCTCGCCCGTCCTGCACGACGGCACGGACCTGTTCGCCGGCCTTCCCGACGGGTTCCAGGCGGTGCGCTACCACTCGCTCGCCGCCACGGACCTGCCCGAGGAGTTGGAGGCCACCGCCCGAACCCCGGACGGCGTGCTCATGGCACTGCGGCACCGTCACCGCCCGCTGTGGGGCGTGCAGTTCCATCCGGAGTCCATATCCACCGAGTACGGGCACGAGATACTCGCCAACTTCGCCCGGCTGACCCGCGAGCACCGGGCCCGCCGCGGCCTTCCCGTCCGTCCGGCCGCCGCCTGCCGGGCCCCGCAGCCGCCCCGGCCGGGCCGCCCCGCGCCCGTGCTGCCGCCGCCACGGCACCGGCTCAAGGTGCTGACCAGGCGGCTGCGGACGCGCTGGGACAGTGAGACCGTCTACGGACACCTCTACCGCGCCAGCGGCCACGCGTTCTGGCTCGACAGCAGCCGCAGGGACGGCGCCGCCGGCCGGTTCACGATGATGGGCGACACGGCCGGGCCGCTGGCCCGCCTCGCGACCGCCGATGTGTGGCACGGCACCGTCACGGTCACCTCCGCCACGGGCACCCGGACCGAACCCGGCGCCTTCCTGGACTGGCTCGACGCCGACCTGCGCTCGATGGACACCCATGTCCCCCCGCTGCCCTGTGACTTCGCGCTCGGCTGGGTCGGTGTGCTCGGCTACGAACTCAAGGCCGAGTGCGGCGGCGCGCGCGCCCATCGCTCCACGGAACCCGACGCGGCGATGATCTTCACCGACCGGGCGATCGTCTTCGACCATCTGCTGGGCAC
The DNA here is from genome assembly GCF_053601275.1 of Streptomyces sp. NPDC004752. NCBI lineage: Bacteria > Bacillati > Actinomycetota > Actinomycetes > Kitasatosporales > Streptomycetaceae > Streptomyces > Streptomyces sp. NPDC004752. The sequence goes on from NZ_JBSGBN010000052.1 coordinate 44,714, forward strand.
GACCCATCTGCTGGCCCTCGCCGAGGACGACGAGGCACCGGCCCTCGCCTGGCTCGACGCCACGGCCGCCCGCCTGAAACGCCTCGCCGCCGCCGAGCTGCCCCCGCTAGGGGAGGACCTCGACGCCGCTCCCCTGACCGACCTCCGCCTGCGGCACGACCGGGAGACCTACCTCGGGCTGATCGACCGCTGCCAGGAGGAGATCAGGGCGGGCGAGACCTACGAGGTCTGCCTGACGAACATGATCACGGCCACCGGCGACCTCGACCCCTGGCAGGCATACCGGCGGCTGCGCCGCACCAGCCCCGCCCCGTTCGCCGCCCTGCTCACCTTCGGCCCGGGCCTCTCCGTGCTGAGCACGTCTCCGGAACGGTTCCTGCGCGTCTCCGCCGAGGGCGTCGCCGAGTCGAAGCCCATCAAGGGGACCCGGCCGCGCGGCGCCACCGCAGCCGAGGACGCGGCGCTGATCGCGGATCTGCGCGGCAGCGAGAAGGACCGGTCCGAGAACCTCATGATCGTCGATCTGGTCCGGAACGACCTGGGCCGTACCGCCCGCACCGGCTCGGTCACGGCCGACGAACTGTTCCACGTCGAGAGCTACGCCACGGTCCACCAGCTGGTGAGCACCATCCGGGCGCGGCTGCGCGACGACGCGGGCGTCGTGGACTGCGTACGGGCCGCCTTCCCCGGCGGATCGATGACGGGCGCCCCGAAACTGCGCACGATGGAGATCATCGACCGGCTCGAAGGCGGACCGCGCGGCATCTACTCGGGTGGGCTCGGTTATCTGTCGCTCTCCGGAGCGGTCGACCTGGGCATCGTCATCCGCACGCTCGTCGTCACCCCGGGCCAGGTCCGCTACGGGGTCGGCGGCGCGATCGTCGCCCTGTCGGACCCGGCGGACGAGTTCGAGGAGACCGCGGTGAAGGCGCGGCCCCTGCTCACCCTCTCCCGGGAGGGATTTCCGGGGCGCACACCGCAGCCGGTCCGCTGAACGAGGGCCGGTGCGCGGCCGTGACCGGCTGGTTCTTCCCACCGCGCCGCAAGCGGGACAACGCGCCCCTTGTGGGCACGGACGCGCTCCTTGTGGGCACGGAGAAGACCGGCGTCGGCTCTTGGAACTATTCACATGGCTTCTTCGCCGCACCTCGCAAAGACTGGGCGCAGCCCTGGAGGGACGACTCGGATCCCCGAGAAGGAGTCGCAAAGTGAGTAAGGCAGTCGAGGTTCGCTTCGGCCTGGAGCTGGGCAGTGCATGGAACTTGATCACCGAGCAGGGGCGAACTCTTCGCGACTGCTATCGGCGCACTCTCCGTCAGACGCAGGTGGCAGAGCGCGCCGGTTTTGACGCGATCTTCACGGGCCACTACTACGCCCGCCACCCGGTCCCGATCCTCCAGCCCTGGCCGCTGCTCGGCAACCTGGCGTCCTTCGCGGGCGACATGCAGCTGGGCACCGGAATCCTGCTGCTTCCCCTGCTTCACCCGATCGATGTGGCCGAGGAATCAGCCACGGTGGATGTGCTCAGCGAGGGACGTTTCATCCTCGGTGTGGGGGCGGCCTATGGCGAGGAGCTCGACCACTTCGGGATCGAGAAGAAGACGCGCGGACGACGTGTCGAGGAGATGATCGAGATCATCCGCGCGATGTGGCTCGGTGATCGCTTCGACTTCTCGGGTGACTTCTTCGAACTCAAGGGCGTCGAGCCGACCTTGCTGCCCCACGCGCAGGCCGGTCCCGAGATCTGGCTGGCCGCGAACGCCGACGCGGCGGTGCGGCGGGCCGCCCGGATCGCGGACACCTGCTTCTTCAGCCCACACGCGAACCTCACCACGCTGGGTCGTCAGCAGGACCTCTTCCTCGAACACTATGGAGCGGCCGAGCGCGGACCACGGCCGACCTGGTTGCCGCTGATGCGCGAGGCTTTCGTCGCCGAGACCACCGCTGAAGCCAGGCGCCTCGTGCGCCCCTATGTGGAGCGGCAGTATCACGAGTTGTACATCAGCCACGGTCAGGACAAGGTGATGCCTGCCGGTGACGACCGTTTCGACCTGCCGATCGACGAGCTGGCGCACGAGCGCTTCATCGTCGGCGACCCCGAGACGGCGGCACAGGAGATCATCAAGTATGTCGAGCGGGGCTTCGACTACCTGGTCCTACAGGTCCCCTGGTGCGAGGTCGACGACGCGGCGAACGAGCGCGCGATCGAGCTGCTCGGAACCGAAGTGTTCCCGCGCGTGCGGGAGTTGTTGGGAGCCGGCGGACCGCGCATCGCAGGGTGAGCTGTTTCCCACTTGGCTGAGTGTCGCGGCGGCTCAGGACGTCGGCGCGGCCCGCCGAGTCGACGGTTCGCCCCGGCCTCGTGTCCGTCGACAGCGTGACCCGGCCTTGTGCCCGCGGCTCTCGTGCCGGACAGGGCGGACCGTGCTACGGCCCCTGTCCGGCACTTCTCAAGAGAGTCCCCTTCTCAGGAGAGACCCCGGTGTCAGGACAGACCCCGGTGTCAGCGCCGAGCCGTGAGGACGCTGTCGGCGACCATCATCATCAGGACGTCGTTCGTGCCCTCGGCGATCGGCATCAGGGCCGCGTCGCGGTAGTACCGTTCGACGGGGAACTCGGTGGTGAACCCGTAGCCGCCAAGGATGCGCATGGCGTCGTACGACGCGTTGAGACAGGTCTCGGCCGCGTACGCCTTGGCCATGGCGGACTCTACGGTCGCCCGGCCCTCCTCCTGGGTCTTCACGGCGGCATTGATCAGCAGCAGCCGGGATGCCTCGATCTCGACCGCCATCTTCGCGAGCCTCAGCTTGACCGCCTGGTAGTCGCCGAGCGGGTGCCCGAAGGTCTCTCGCTCGGTGGCGTACTTGGCGGCAGCCTCCAGGCTCGCGCGGGCGATGCCGACCGCGGCGCCCGCCATATAGATCCGGCCGCGGTCCAGGGCGGACATCATCTGGTAGAAGCCCTGGCCCTCGACGTCGCCGAGCAGCTGCCCGACGGGGAGCCTCGCGTCGTCGAAGACGAGCTCGCACAGGTCCAGTCCGCGGTGGCCCAGCTTCTTGATGTCCCGGCTGATGGTGTAGCCGGACATATGGCGCTCGACCAGCACCAGGCTCATACCGCGGTGGGCCGGCTCGGCGTTCACATCGGTGCGCACCAGCATCACCAGGGGGGCCGCGTGCCGGGCCTGGGTGATCATCGTCTTGGTGCCGTTGAGGACGTAGTGGTCGCCGTCGCGCACCGCGGTGAGCCTGATGTTCTTCAGGTCCGTGCCGACGGAGGGCTCGGTCATGGCGATACCGCTGGTCCGCTTGCCCGCGGCCAGTTCGGGCAGGTACGTCTGCTTCTGCTCCTCGGTGCCGTACTTGCCGATGAGCCAGGCACCGCTTGCCGAGCTGCCGACGACGCTGGCGAGGCCCATCCAGCCCCGGGCCAGTTCCTCGAAGACAAGGCCGTAGCTGACGTAGTCGACGTCCGAACCACCGAACTCCTCCGGGACCGACATGCCCATGAGGCCGAGTTTTGCCATCTCGGGCAGCAGGTCGGCCGGGTATTCGTCCCGCGCCTCGCGCTCCATCGCGGTGGGGATCACACGCTCGTCCACGAATTGGCGCACCACCGCACGCAGCGCCTCGTGCTCCTCGGTGACGCCGAGGACCGTACGACGGTTGGACATGATTGCTCCGATCAGACATCCGGCGTGGGTCGGGGGAGGGCAAGCCGTCTCCTGCGGAGTCGGGCCGGCCGTCGGCGTCAGGTGGCGATCCAGCCGCCGTCCACGTGGATCACGTCGCCGCTGATGTAGGCCGCGCCCTCACCGGCGAGGAAGAACACGGTCGCGGCGATCTCCTCCGGCAGACCGGGACGACCGGCGGGGATCAGCAAGTTCATCAGGTCGGCGTTGACCCCGACGCCTCGGTTGGTGTCGACCAGGTCACCGAGGATCTCCCCGGACGTCGCCCGGATCCCGGTGCGGACGGCGCCGGGGGCGACGACATTGGCGGTGATGCCGTACTGCCCGAGATCGTAGGCCAGACGACGGGTGAGACCCTCGATGCCGGCCTTGGCGGCGCAGTAGGCGATGCCGTCGGGCATGGCGCGGCTCGCCGCGATCGAGCCGATGGTGATGATCCGGCCGCCGCGCTGAGTGATCATCTGCTCGGAGACGGCCTTGACGGCGTTGAAGCAGCCGGTCAGATTGATCCCGATGATCTTGTTCCACAGCTCGGCGCCGGTCTCCTGGATGCCGGCGACCCCGTCGAACACACCGGCGTTGCTGACCAGCACGTCCACCCGGCCGGTCTGCGCCACCACCCGGTCGACGAGGTCATTGAGGGCCGCGGCGTCCGTGACGTCCACCGGACGGCCCTGCACCAATTCGGAGCCGAGCGACTGCACGGTTTGCTCCAGGCGCTCCTTGGACAGGTCCGCCAGGAAAACACGGTCACCGGCTTTTGCGAAAGTCGCCGCCACAGCCGCGCCGATCCCGCTTCCGGCACCGGTGACAACGACGCTCCTGGGTTCCGTCATATCCATTTCCCTTACTCGCGTTATACGTCTACTCGCGTTGTACGTCGGCTGTGGTCTGTCATGGCGCTGATATCTCCCGACGACTCACACATTAGGTCGGCCCTCCCCCGACACGTCACTGGTGGAGTTACCACCCGTGGAACGAGACGTTGGAACACCACCGATTCATGGCCGAAGACCCCGTCTGTTCTGCGGTACGTCCCGGCGCGGCTCACCGCGGCGATCACCAAACAGAAGGGCTGACGGCCACCGCACCATATGAGGCGGGCCCCGCTGCTGCAGGCCCCGCTACTGCGGGCCGCACTGCTGCGGGCCGCACTGCTGCGGGCCCCACCTCATCGTGTGCTGTCGGGTCAGTACAGCGGCGAGGTCGCCCGGCTGCCGACGACGAAATCGGCCTCCGTGGCGTCGATCAGACGACGCTCGCGTACGAAGGGCAACGGCTGGGCGGGGTTCGGGGAGTCGATCTCCCGGGCGAGGCGGTGCCCGGAGAAGACGGCGTCCGCGATGAAGTTCGGCCGCACGCAGTCACCGATCCGGTACACCGCTTCGATCCCGTTCTCGGCCCACTGCGCCGAGCGCCCCTTCAGCTCCCGGTACAGCCCGGTCTGCGCCTCGCGCTGGCCGACCAGGATCACGCTGTCCACGGCCTGGTCGTACGTCTTTCCATGGCTGTGCACCTGCAAGCCGTTCGAGGTCGCTCCGGTCACCGTGCTGCTGCTCCGGATGTCCACGCTCAACGCCTCCAGGTCGAGCATCAGGCGCCGGTGCTCCTTCGTGAACTTGGTGTAGTGCCCCACTGATTCGGCGGGTGTCACCATGGTCACCGTATGTCCGTCCCTCGCGAGACTCTCCGCGAGTCCGGGGCCGACGAAGTAGCCGTCGGTGTCGAGGACAACAACCCGCTCTCCTACCGGCTTTCCGGCCTCCAGGACGTCCTCCGGCGTCAGCAGGCGCTCACCGAGGGCGGAGAGGAAGTCCATCGGACGACGGTCGTACGGGGACAGACCTGCGCGGCTGTACCGGGAGCCGGTGGCCACGACCACCAATCCCGCGCCGTAGTCGAGCACTTCGTCGGCGTCGAGCCGGGTGTTGAAGATCGTCGTGACGTTGTTCAGCTTCGAGAGCTGGAACTCGCGGTATTCGATGAGCCGCCGCCACTCTTCACGCCCCGGGATCCTGGTCACCCAGTTGAGGCAGCCGCCGAGTTGCCCGGTGGCCTCGATGAGGTGGACGTTGCGCATCCCCCGTTTCCCGAGGACCATGGCGCACTCCATACCGGCCGGGCCCGCACCCACGATCAGCACGTCGTTGTCGTGGTTGCTCGCCTGTGTGAAGCGCTCGGGGTGCCAGCCGCGCCGGAACTCCTCGCCGATCGTGGCGTTCTGCGTACATATCTGGTGCGCGTAGGCGACGTCCCTGGACACACAGATGTTGCAGCCGATGCACTCGCGGATGTCCTCGATCCGCCCTGTGCGGATCTTCTCCGGCAGGAAGGGGTCCGAGATGCCGGCGCGTGCGGCGCCGATGAAGTCGCACTGTCCCGAGCGGATGACATCGACCATGGTGTCGGGGCTGTTGAACCGGCCGACGTTCACCACCGGTTTCCTACTGTGTTTCTTCAGATGTGCGACGAACGGGGCCTCGTGGTTCTCCTTGGCCGTACGCGAGGACTGGGCGTCAAGTCCCCAGTCGTAGCCTCCGATCACCAGGTCCCAGTAGTCGACGAGGTCGTCCATGTGCTCGATGAACTTCGGGGCCTCGCCATGCGCCCGCATGCCGCGCTCGCCGATTCCGAGCGGCTCGTCCAGCGTGTCCACCCCGAATCGGAGTCCGACCGCCACCGAGTTCCCCAGCGCCGCCCGGGCCTTGGTGAGCGTCTCGCGGGCGAACCGGGCCCGGTTCTCGAAGCTGCCGCCGTATGCGTCGGTCCGCGTGTTGTAGTACGGGATGAGGAAGTGCGCCAGGAGCGACGCCGCGTGCCCGCAGTGGAAGGTGATCAGGTCGAAACCCGCATCGCGGGCCCGCAGGGCGGCCTTGACATGCAGTTCCTGGATCTCCTCGATGTCCTCCAGCTCCAGCGCGGCTGAGGTCGCCGCGTAGCCGACCGGCAACCCGGACTCACCGGCGACCGGGATCACGCCTCGTGCGTTGAGGCCGCGTCCCTCCGTGGCGAACCCGATGGAGGAGTGGTACTCCAACTCGATTCCGGCCAGACTGCCGTGCTCGTGGATCCGGTCCACGACATAACGCGCATTGCGTACGTCACCCTCGTCCCACAGGCGTGCGAGGGGCGCCGGCGACTTGTCCACCTCCGGCGCGATCGAGGTCGCCTCGGTGAAGACCACGCCCCACCCGCCCTCGGCTTTCATCGCGCGGTAGCCGGCCATGTGACTGGGCCGCTCGGTACCGAAACCCGCGGCGTGGGGTGTCTGCCAGAAGCGGTTGCGAGCAGTCTTCGGTCCCAGCTGCACAGGCTCGAAAAGAATGTCGTACCTGCTCGACGATGCCATCCGGGTGGCCTCCCTCTTTCCTTGTGTCCGCCCGATGATGAAGGGTGACGTCACCGTAAGCGGCGCCGATTCGGGCTTCCATTGGAAATCTCATCAAGAACCCGACTGACGTTGGTGAAGAACACAGGGGCGTCGTTTCTGCGGTCCACCCGGAAAGTGATACGTGACTTCATCATTCACCGAGGCGGGTCTCGGTCGCGAGCGGAAAGCCAGGATTTACCGGATCACTCCCGGCCGTGCAGCCCGGGCCGGTCCAGGGCGAGATGCTCGCGCAGCGGGTCAGATTCGCCGACGATCATCTGGGCGAGGATCTCCCCGCAGACCGGACCGGTCGCCACCCCGTAGGAGTGGCCGGTGTTGACGTAGATGCCCTCGATACGGTCCACGATGGGCAGTTGGTCGCGGGTATGACCGACCAGGCCCGCCCACAGACCGGTGACGCCGAGTTCGCCCAGGCGTGCGCCTCGATCGAGGGTGGTGTCGATCATGGCCTGGGTCGCCGACATGCTGATGTGCGGATTGAGGGAGCCGGACCCGTCGATGCTGTTGCCGATCAGCAGTGCGCCCTCGGTGTTCTGCGCGAGGGTGTCGTCGTAGCCGAAGCCGTCGTCCGCCCCGGTCGGCCGCGGAGGCGGGAACAGCCGGGGGTCGTAGGACGGCAGATCGGTCAGCGCACCGCAGCCGGCCACGCCCCGTGGACCGTGCAGAACGGCTCCCGGGGAGTATGCGATCGGCTGGGTGACCAGCTGGCCCACCCGTGAGGTCACGAGGGGGAGGTCGATGCCTTCCGACCGCAGATTCACCGACCAGGCACCGGTCGCCCACACCACTCCCCCGGCGTGGATGTCGCCACGGACCGTGCGTACACCGATGACGGTGTCACCTTGCCGCACTGTTCCCAGAACGGCTGTGTTCTGAAAGACACGCACACCGTGACGCAGACAGGCGGCACCGAGGCCGCGAGCGAATGCCTGGGTGTCGATCTGCGCGTCGTCGGGGCAGTGGACGGCGCCGATGGCGGACTCGGGCAGCACCTTGGAGTGTTTGAGTGCCTCGCGGGGCGTGACGAAGGAGACGTCGAGGCCGACCGCGCGACGATCCTCGACGTAGTCGTCCAGTACGGCCTTCTGGGCTTCGTTCTCGTAATAGAACAAGCCACTGTTGCGGCGGAACTCGAAGGTCGGGCCGAGCTCCTCCTCGTAGTCGGCGTAGTGTGCGAGGCCGCGCCGGGCGAGCTCCAGCTCGCAGCCGCTGCGGCGAAGCTGCAGCCAGAGGGCGCCGGAGTTGCGCCCGGAGGCACCGAAGGCGAACATCCGCTGCTCCGCGATGACCACGTCGTACCCGCGCCTGTTCAGCTCGAACGCGGTGCACAGACCGACGATCCCGCCCCCGACCACGACGATGTCGGCCGTGTCGAGCGCCCGGAGCCCGTCCATGCTGCCTCCCTGTGTGCCCATGACCGTATCCGTGGCACAAGGTCCCCGACCGTCTCACCGGAGTGCGCCAAAGGCCGCCGGAGGCCGACCGAAGTAACATCCCAGCCTCGCCGGCCGCCTCGACCCACCCTAGGCAGACGCGACCAGAAGCCCTATTGGAAGTCTCCCGATCACCAGGTGCCCACATTGATAACTATTACAAGCAGGACAAGACTGGATGCTACCTAGTCTGGCTGGATCGCGAGGGTGTGTGGCAGGCAGGTGAACAGATGCTCCCGGACTGTGTGGGGACCTTTCAGATGACAGACATGGTGACGGGGTGCACGCTCGGGGACCTCCTCAGGAACGACCGGCTGGGTCTGACCCTGCTCGTCGGCACGCCGGACGCCGACTCGCGCGTGGTCCGGGGTGCGCACCTCCTGCTGGGCCATGACATCGGCGGCCACCAGGACGACGTGGTGCTGGTGAGCGTGGACCGTCCGGACGACGGCGCCTCGCTGCTCAGCGGTCTCTCCGAGGTGCTCGCTCTTCCCGGCTCGCGGATCATCGCCACCTGGCTGCCGCGGAACGGCACGCCGGAAGGGCTGGCGGAGGCCGCGGGTCGGCACATCCTGCTGGGGCTGCCGGCCGACGGCGATCCGGCGGAGCTGATCTGCGAGATCGCCAGGGCGACCGCTCTCGTGGAGACGACTCTCACCGGACGGCTCACGTCCCTGCAACGCTCGCTGACCCAGGCACTGGCCGAACCGGTTCCCCTCAAGGCGCTCACCTCTCGTGTGGCCAAGATGTGCAACGCGGTGGTCACCGTCATCGGTGCCGCCGGCACAGCCGAGTACCCCACCGGCCCCCTTCCCCTCTCCCTGTTGATTCCCGAGATCAGCCGCACCCAGAGTGACTCCCAGACCTTCGCGGTCGACGGCTGGTACGGGATCGCCGTAAGAGTCGCCACCAGCACGTCCGCGGCAGACAAGGACGGCTGGCTGCTCGCCACCAGCCGACGCGCGTCCTTTCCCGACCGCTACTCGGAGGCGGCCGTGTACATCGCGGCCTCTCTTGCCGAGACGAGCTTTCACATCGACATCGCCGCTCAACAGCAGGAGAAGGCCGTACGCAGCGCCGTCCTGGAGGAGGCGCTGGCGATGCGCCTGGAGCGCCAGAACACCGAACTGGCCGGCCGTATGGCCTCCCTGGGGATCTCCTTCGAGCAGGAGACCCGCATGATCTTCGCGGAACTCCAGCATGCCCGCTCCCCCGCCCGGGAGATGTCGGCACTCGAGAATCTGTACTTCCATCTGCAGCGTCATCTGAACAGCGACGGCATCCCGCACCTGCTCGTGCTCCGGGAGAACGCTGTCGTGGGGCTTTTGCAGGCTTCGGCCTCCACGGTCAGGCGCACCTTCGTCAAAGTGGGACAACCGTCCGCGGACTTTCTGCTCGGCATCGGCCGCAATGCGGTCGACGTCGGCCATGTGGTCGACTCCTACCACGACGCCCAGCTCGCCGTGCGATTCCTGCGCCGCGAGGACACCACCCGGCGCAGCATGTCGAACGAGGAGTTCGACTTCGCGACCCGTCTCTTCTCCGACGTGGGTCTCGACAAGATGGGCGAGTGGGCGAACGAACTGCTGCGGCCGCTGGAGGACAAGCAGACCATGCTGCTCACGCTCTCCACCTACTTCGAGCATCGGCAGAACATCATGGAGGCGGCCGATGCTCTGTCGGTCCACCACAACTCGCTCAGATACCGCCTGTCGAAAATAGAGTCGACCCTGGACCTCAGCTTGCGGGACCCGGCCGCGGTGTCCTCGCTCTTTCTGGCCCTGACCGCGTTGTCCATGGTGGAAGCGCAGTCCCGCGCCCAGCGCGGAATCACTCCGGTCGCGCGGACCGGTCAGACGGCAGTGGCGCGCGGAGCGGAGGCCGAGGGCGCCGTCTTCGACGAGGCCGGGCGGGGTCTTGCCGAGCGCTTCGGTGCGGCCGTGGGTCCGGAACGCTGACCGCCGACCGTCACTGTGACCCGGCAGGCTTCGCTCCAGGAAGCACAGGAGCGAAGCCTGCTTGTTTCTGATCTTCCGATCCGTCTCTCCTCTGGAAATCTCCCGCATATGAAGTGGTTCTTTCGGAACGAGACCAATGGTGCCACCCGACATCGGAGGCGAGACTGGGATCTGTTACCGCTCAAGACGGGCAATAACCTGGAAAGTTGAGGCATATGTCCCTGTTGGAAACGGAAGTCGCCGCGACCGGTCTGCACTTCGACGATTTCTCGGTGGGTCAGAGCTGGGTCACTCCCGCTCGCACCATCACCGAGGCGGATGTCGTTGCGTTCGCGGGAATATCCGGCGACTTCAACCCGCTGCACACCGATGAGGAATTCGCGAAGAACACGCAATTCGGCGGCCGCATCTTTCACGGGCCGGGTGTCTTCGCCGTGGCCACCGGGCTGGAGTCCCGTCTGGGCATCAAGGACGGCACGGCCATCGCCTTCCTGGGCATGAACTGGACCCTCAAGGCAGCTGTACGGATCGGCGACACGATCAAGGTCCACCAGCAGGTCGCCGAAGTCCGCCCCTCCTCCTCCAAGCCGGACCGGGGAATCGTCACCTTCGACGTCCAGGTGACCAACCAGAACGACGAGGTCTGCCAGGAAGGCCAGTGGATCGTCATGTTCAGGAGGAAGCAGTGACGAACGCCGGCCCCGACGGCATCTCCGCCGGCGCCGACACGCGGGTGATGCCCACGGCCTTCGTTCATACGCATCGCGTGCGGTACCACGAGGCGGACGCGCAATCGTTCCTCTTCAACAGCCGCTATCTGGAGATCGCCGACGTGGCGATGACAGAGTACTTCCGCCATCTGGGCTGGCCCTACGACAAGCTCAACGCATCGGGCGTCGATCCGTCCGTGGTCAGCGCCCAACTGCACTTCAAGGCTCCTGCGTTCTTCGATGATGTCCTCCAGGTCCATGTGGCGTGCGTGCGGATCGGACGCAGCAGCTTCGAGCTCGATCTGAACGTGAAGCGCGACGCCACGGAACTGGCGAGGATCAACATCGTCTATGTGAACGTCGACGCCGATACGGCAGCCGCCCGCCCGCTGCCGCAGGCCGTCGCCGCAGCCCTGACACCGGTCTGAGACGACCCGACGCCGCGCGAGCCATTCGGTCGGAGCCCTCCAAAAACGCGGCTCACATTCCTTGGACGTCTCACAGTGATCCGCCACGCGAACCGGAATCCGACCAATGGATCGGCCCTCGGCATGTCACTAGCGTCGCCTTCATCATCCGCATGACGGGCCAACTCCTCAAGGAAGTTGCAACGCGATGAGCACTATCAGTCCGGCCCGGCCCTTTCTGGAGGCCGAAGATATCAAGGTCGTCTTCGCGGGCAAGCCCGCGGTCAATGGCATCACCATGCAGGTTGATTCCGGCGAGGTAGTTGCCATCGTGGGTCCGAGTGGTTCGGGGAAGAGCACGTTTCTGCGATGTATCAATCATCTTCAGGCACCGACCTCGGGTGCCATTCGCGTGGACGGGGTCTCGGTGGTCGATCGCCCCGGCCGACACCCGAGAGCCCGTGAGCTGGCCGAGCTCCGCCGAAAGGTGGGCATGGTCTTCCAGTCGTTCAACCTCTTCCCCCACTTGACCGCGCTGGAGAACATCACGCTCGCCCAGGTCCATGCCCTGGGGCGCAGCAAGGAGGAGTCGCGCAAGCGCGCACTCGCGCTGCTCGACCGCGTCGGGCTCGCCAACCGCGCGGATCACCGGCCCACGCAGTGCTCGGGCGGACAGCAGCAGCGCATCGCCATCGCGAGAGCCCTCGCCCTGGAGCCGAAGGTCATGTTGTTCGACGAGCCGACGTCGGCCCTGGACCCGGAGCTGGGCGCTGATGTCCTGGGGGTCATGCGAGACATGGCCGCCACCGGCATGACCATGATCGTGGTGACGCACGAAATGCAGTTCGCGGAAGACGTGGCCGACCGGGTCGTCTTCATCAGCGACGGTCTCATCGTCGAGGAAGGCGAACCGTCGAAGGTGCTGCGGTCGCCGCAGCACGAGCGGACGCAGCGTTTCCTCAAAGCCGTTCTGGACCGCTGATGAACATCACACAGCACTTCCCGATGCTGGTCGACGGGATTCAGTACACGCTCCAGATCACGTTCGCGGCATTCCTCATCGGACTCCTGCTGGCCGTCCCGATCACCGCCCTGCGGCGCTCGCATCTTGTGCCGCTGCGCGCTCTGGGCGCCGGCTATGTCGAACTGCTCCGGGCGATTCCCCCTCTTCCCTGGCTGTTCCTCGTCTTCTTCGGCCTGCCCGAGTTCGGCATCACCATGGATCCGGTCGACGCGGGCATCGTCGTATTCGGTCTCATCTCGGCCGCGTACCTGTCGGAGATCTACCGGTCCGGGTTCCGGGCCGTCCCCACCGGGCAGACGGAGGCCGGTGAGGCGCTCGGGCTCAGCAGAACCGTCATCTACCTGCGTGTGCTGGTCCCGCAGGCGGTCAGGACCATGATCCCGCTGGCGATCGCCTACCTCATCGGTCTCCTCAAGGACAGCGCTGTCGCGTCGGTGATCGGAGTCCAGGACATCTCCGCGCTCGCGGTGGTGGAGAACCAGCGCACGGGCCAGGGCCTTGAGGTGTTCATCAGCGCCGCGGTCCTCTACCTCACGCTCAGTGTCCCGGTGGCCGTCGCCGGACGGTGGCTGTCGCACCGTCTTGAGCCCATGAAGGCGAGGGCCTGACCATGAACACCCTGTCGGATTGGTGGGACACCCTCCCGAGCCTGCTGCCGGGACTCAAGGTCAGCTTCGAACTGCTCCTGGCGACCGTCCTGATCGGCACACCGCTCGCCATCGCCCTGGCCCTCACACAACGCAGTCGACATACAGCCGTGCGCTGGCTCGGCATCGTCCTCATGGAGATCGGTCGGGGAATTCCCTCCCTCGTGCTCGTGTACCTCGTGTACTTCGGTCTGCCCGATGCCGGAATCCGCCTGGAGGCCGTCTCCGCGGCTTCGATCGCCCTCGGGCTGAACTTCGCCTCCTACACCTGTGAGGCGTTCCGTTCCGGCCTCGACGCGGTTCCCGTCGGCCAGTCGGAAGCGGCACAGGCTCTGGGCCTGAGCAAGCGGGTGGAAATGCAGCGGGTCATCCTGCCGCAGGCCATGCGGATCGTCACACCCCCGCTGATCAGCTGGGTCATCGTCTACTTCCAGACGACCTCCGTGGCCTTCGCAATCTCCGCCCCGGAGCTGATGAGCACCGCGCACTCGATCGCGTCCGCGAACTTCAAGTACATGAGCATCTTCGTGCTGACAGGGCTCATCTACGCGTTCTTCTCCATCCCCGGTTCTCGACTGGTGGCGGCACTGGAGAGGAAACACCACTCACCTCCGAAGACGACGTCCCCCCTCTTGTCGGCCATACGTCGGCGCAGACCCGAAAAGGTGGAGAATTCATGAAAACCGCTCGCCCTCTCTTGATAGCCACAGCCGCGGTCTCGGTTCTGGGCCTGCTCACCGGTTGCGGTGGCGGCTCGTCGTCCTCGGCCGCCACCGGCGTCAGCAAGGACTGCAAGCCCAAGTTCACCTTCCCGACCATCAGCAAGGGCACCCTCACCATCGCCGCGCCGGAAGCCCCGCCGTACTTCAGCAACGCGGGCGGCAAGCAGACGGGCATCGATCTGGAGACCCTCGATCAGTTCGCGAAGGACGCCTGCCTCAAGGCGTCCTGGAATGTGATTCCGGCCGCCGGTGACATCGAGGCCGTCCGCACCAAGCGGGTCGACATCACGGCCGGCGGGTGGTACGCCACACCCGACCGCGGCAAGGTCGTCAACCAGTCCGATCCCGTATACGTCGAGCTGCCGACGATCTTCTCGAAGAGCGCCACGTCGGACGTGAACGCGCTCAAGGGCAAGACCGTCGGCACGGTGACCGGTTACGCCTGGGTGCCCGACCTCAAGAACCTGTACGGCGACAAGCTGAAGGAGTACCAGAGCACCGACGCGGCGCTCTCGGACCTCGCCACGGGCCGGAGCGCCGCCGCCGTGCTGGGCGGTATCGACGCGCCCTACCTGGTATCGCAGAACGCGCGCTTCAAGGACATCGTCGCCAAGACGATGGCCCCGACCGCGGCCGTCGCCGTCTCCGAGAAGCCGTCCCTGCCCAATTACCCGCACACCAAGGGCAACGACAAGCTGACCGCCGCCCTCAACAAGGAGCTGGCCGAGCTCCGTTCCTCCGGCCGGATCGCGGAGATCCTCAAGAAGTACAACATCGACCCGAAGCTGGCCGATGTGGAGAAGTACCGGTGATGCCCGCGTAGACATCCGCGACGGTGTCTCGACATTGCGGCGCGGAGAAACCTGAAAGGTCATGCAAGAACCGGAGGAAGCATTGAGCACCTTGAAGATCGCCACCACCCAGTTCGAGCTGCGGGCCGAGCGGTCGTCGGACGATTTCCTCGCGCACGTCGAGGGTCTCGTACAGAAGGCCGCGGAGCAGAGTGCCGAACTCATCCTGTTCCCGGAGCTCGCCAGCACCGGCCTGCTCGGGGCCATCACCGACCACACCGTCACGACGAAGACGATCCAATCGGACTACTGGAACGTCCTGCCCACCTTCACCGACGACATCGTCGCCGGCCTGCGGCACATGGCGGCCGAGCACAACATCGTCGTCGTCGGCGGCAGCCACAACCGTGTCGCCGAGGACAAGTCCCTGCGCAATACCGCCTATGTCGTGCACCCCGACGGTCGGGTCGAGTCCCAGGACAAGCTCCATCTCACTCCCCAGGAACACGATCTCGGCGCGCGGGGCGGCGACGACCTCCTCATCACCGAGGTCGGCCCGTTCACCGTTGGGGTGCTGATCTGTGCCGACATCCAGTACCCCGAGCTGTCGCGCCACCTGATGCGCAAGGGCGTGGACCTCATCCTGTGTCCGTCCCTCACCTGGAACCGGCGCGGAGTCCACCGCGTGCGCACCGGCTGCCAGGCCCGCGCCATCGAGAATCAGCTCTACGTCGTCCACTCCCCCCTCATCGGCCACAACGGCCTTCCCGAGGACGCCCCCATGTACGCCGTCGGCAAGGCTCTGGTGACCGGCCCGGTCGACAAGACCATCGGTAAGAACGACGGGCTCATGGGCATCACGGAGAGCACCGGGGAAGACGTACTGGTGGTGGAACTGGATCACGATCTCCTCCTCGCCTCGCGCGAGAAGCCGGAGGCCCCCGGCCTGAAGCTGCACCGACCCGACCTGTACGCGAAGCTCCTGTCACAGACCGATTGACGCGCCCCTGCTCCCCGTTGTCCGCCCGCCTCGACTCACCTGGATGTCACCATGCGCATCTGCTTTCTGAACCCGTTCGGCACCCCCGCCTACGACCAGCTGATCCACGACGTGCTCACCCCCTCGCTCCAGAGCGGCACCGAGGTCGAGGTCCGCCACCTCGACATCGTCCCCGAGAACATGGATTACTTCGCGGCCAAGCACCTGGTCGAGGTCGGCATCATGAAGGCCGCCGTCCAGGCCGAGAAGGACGGCTTCGACGCGTTCGTCATCGGTTGCTGCTACGACCCGGGCCTGACCCAATGCCGCGAGCTGGTCGACATTCCCGTGGTGGGACCGCTTGAGGCATCGATCATGAACACCCGCCCGTTCGGTCACCGCTACGCCGTCGTGACCGACCATCACAAGGCGGCCACCGAGATCGCGGACCGCGTCCGGATCTACGGGCAGGAGCAGAACTGCAAGGCCGTCTCGCACGTCGGCTGGTTCATCCACGACATGATCAAAGACCCGGCCGCCGTGGCCAAGGACGCCTACGACACCAGCCTCCGCATCATGAAGGAGACCGGCGCCGAGACGGTGGTCATCGCCTGCACCATCGTCTCTGCCTGCTACGAGATCACCGCGGCGAAGGACGAGACGCTGCGCGGCATCTCCGTCATCGACCCGAACATCATCGCCGTCAAGCAGGCCGAGATGCTCGCGAGCCTCAACGCCGTCGGCCAGTACCGTATCGCCCGCACCGGCTACTACCAGCAACTGGCGACCCACAGCCCGGAGCAGGCGGAAGAGCTCTACGCCCTGCTGACCGAGAAGTGAGGGGTCGCGGCCACATGGGTTCTTCGTATGTCGTCGATGTCATCGCGGGTGACGGCATCGGCAAGGAGGTCACGCCGGCGGCCATGCGGTGCATCGACGCCGTGGCCCGCCACGCGGGCTTCACGATTCGCTGGCGTGAGCGCGACTGGAGCTCCGAGCGCTACCTCGCGGACGGGCGGATGATGCCCGAGGACGGTCTGGAGCAACTCGCGGACGGCGACGCCATCTTCCTGGGCGCCGTCGGTACACCCGAGGTGCCCGACCATGTCACGCTGTGGGGTCTGCTGATCCCGATCCGCAGGGCGTTCCTGCAGTACATCAACCTGCGTCCGGTGCGACTGCTGCCCGGCATCGAGTCACCACTGCGCGATGCGCAGGGCCTGGACGTCGTCCTCGTACGCGAGAACGTGGAAGGCGAGTACTCGGAGATCGGCGGCCGGGCCTACCAGGGACTGCCCGAGGAAATGGCCACCCAGCAAGCGCTGTTCACCCGCGCAGGTGTGGAACGCACGGCCCGCTACGCGGCCGAACTGGCGCAGACGCGGTCCGGGTCACTGGTGTCGGCCACCAAGTCCAACGGGATCATCCACTCGATGCCGTTCTGGGACGAAGTCGTCGCCGAGACCGTCGCCCGGTACCCGGGGCTCCGGCTGGAGTCGGTCCTGATCGACGCCCTGGCGGCGCGCGCCGTTCTCCAGCCTGGAACGCTCGACGTGGTCGTTGCGTCGAACCTGTTCGGTGACATCCTCTCCGACCTGGTGGCCGCCCTCGCCGGCTCCATCGGTGTGGCCCCGAGTGCCAACCTCAATCCGACCCGAGAACACCCCTCGATGTTCGAGCCCGTCCACGGCTCCGCCCCGGACATCGCGGGCAGGGGCATCGCCAACCCCGTGGGCCAGATGTGGGCCGGCGCGATGATGCTGGACCACCTGGGCGAGCCCGAGGCCGGCCGGCGCCTCACGGCCGCGTTCGAATCGGCCCTGGCCGATGGCGTCCGGACCCGGGACCTGGGGGGAACGGCGACGACCGCGGACTTCACCGACGCCGTACTGGATCGGCTGCGCAGCGCCTGATCCCCCCGGGCGCCTGATCCCCCTGGCGCTTCGGTCACGTCAAGCCACCGGCGTCTTGACGGAGTCGAGGAGCAGTTGGGCGACGTCCACGACCTGGATCGTGTCTTTCGCTTTGCCTTCGTTCTTCTTGGCGTTGACGGAGT